>NZ_CAXFDV010000873.1:0-9892 GCF_964001545.1 uncultured Aquincola sp. | reverse complement strand
TGCGTGCGCGAGAGCATCGGCTGGCGCCTGTGCGAACCCGAGGCCGGCCGCTTCGACTTCAGCCGCGTGATCCAGGTGGCCGAAGCCGCCCGGCGCCACGGCGTGCAGGTGCTGTGGACGGTGATGCACTACGGCACCGCGCCGGGCGTGGACCTGTTCGACGACCGCATCGTGCAGCGGCTGCCGGTCTTTGCGGCCGAGGTGGCGCGGGTGCTGGCGCCCTACACCCCGGCCGGCGAGGCGCCGGTGTACACGCCCGTCAACGAGATCGGCTTTCTGGCCTGGGCGGTGTCGGAAACCAACCTGGTGTGGCCGTATCGCGGCGACCCCGAAGGCACCGGCCCCGGCAGCCAGCGCAGCGGCTACGAGGTCAAGCGCCGGCTGGTGCGGGCCGCCATCGGCGCGATGCAGGCCATGCGCCAGGTCGACCCGCGCTGCCGCTTCCTGCATGTGGAACCGCTGGTGCATGTGGCGGCGCCCGTGGGGCAGCCTGAGCTGGCACCGCTGGCCCGCCAGGTGGCCAGCTACCAGTGGCAGGTGTGGGACCTGATCGCCGGCCGCCTGGAGCCCGAGCTGGGCGGCCGGCCTGAGCTGCTGGACCTGCTGGGCGCCAACCATTACCACAGCGGCCAGTGGGAGGTGGGCACCGAAGAACGCCTGGCCTGGCACCTGCGCGACCCGCGACGGCGCCCACCGGCGCTGCTGCTGCAGGACGCCTGGGAACGCTACGGCCGCCCGCTGGTGATCGCCGAGACCAGCCACGTGGGGGCCGGCCGCGCCGAGTGGCTGCAGGACATGAGCGACCAGGCCGCTGCCGCACTGCGCGCCGGCGTGCCCTTGCTGGGCCTGTGTCTGTACCCGCTGATCGACCGCACCGACTGGACTCACACGCAGGATTGGCACCGCAGCGGCCTGTTCGACGTGGTGCCGCCCTCGTCCGCATCGCCGCGCTGGCGCCGGCTGCCCGACCCCGCCTGCGTCGCGGCCCTGCGCCGCTGCCAGCAACAACTCCCCCATCCCCTGAAAGCCGACATGCCCACACTCCTCGTTTTTTCCCACCTGCGCTGGGGCTTCGTCTTCCAGCGCCCGCAGCAGCTGCTGTCGCGGCTGGCCCGCGACCACCGCGTAGTGTTTGTCGAAGAGCCGGTGGCCGGCGAAGGCCCGCCGCGGCTGGAAGCACGGCAAGCCATGCCCGGTGTGGAAGTGCTGGTGCCCACCACCCCGGTGCAGGCGCCGGGCTTTGCCGACGAGCAGCTGGCGGTGCTGGGCCCGCTGGTGCAACAGTGGCTGGCGGCCGAAGGCATCGCCCAGCCCATCGTCTGGTTCTACACCCCCATGGCCTTGCCGCTGCTGGCGCAGCTGTCGCCGGCCGCGGTGGTGTACGACTGCATGGACGAACTCTCGGCCTTCCGCGGCGCGCCACCGGCCCTGCGCCAGCGTGAAGCGGCGCTGATCCAGCGGGCCGACCTGGTGCTCACCGGCGGCCCTTCGCTGTACGAGGCGCGGCGCGACCAGCACCCCAGCGTGCACTGCCTGCCCAGCGCGGTGGACCCCGCCCACTTCTCGCCGGCCCGGCTGCTGCCGAACAGCGCCGAGGCCGAAGTCACCCGTCAGCTGCACACAGGCATCGCCACGCCCCGCCTGGGCTTCTACGGCGTGATCGACGAGCGGCTGGACATCGACCTGGTGCAGGCGGTGGCGCAGGCGCGCCCCGACTGGCAGCTGGTGATGGTGGGCCCCGTGGTCAAGATCGATCCCGCCAGCCTGCCGCGCCTGCCCAACATCCATTGGCTGGGCATGCAGCCGTATGCGGTGCTGCCTTACCTGGTGGCCGCGTGGGACGTGTGCCTGCTGCCCTTTGCGCTGAACGAATCCACCCGCTTCATCAGCCCCACCAAGACGCTGGAATACATGGCCGGCGAAAAGCCGGTGGTAAGCACCGCCGTTCACGACGTGCAGGTGCTGTACGGCGACGTGGTGCGCGTGGCGCATTCGACACCGCAGTTCATCGCGGCCTGCGAAGCGGCCTTGAACGAGACCGACGAAGCGCGCGAGCGCCGCGTCTCGGAGATGCTGACCACCGTCTGGCGCATGTCGTGGGACGACACGGTGCAGACCATCCGCGAGCTGCTGGCGCCGCACGTGGCGCGCAGCACGGCGGCGGCGGGCGCGGCGCCTGCTGCCCGTGGCGAAGTCGCCCCGAGCTTGGTGGCCTGAAGCAGTGGCCTGAACAGCCGCCTGCGTCCGCCATGCCCCTGCACCCGCCCCAAGGCCGCGAGCCGCTGCCCGACCAGACGCCCAACGCCGAGGTCGTGCCGCGCGGCACCGGCACCCTGCTGGCCTCGGCCATCGCGCTGCTGCTGATCGCCGGCGGCCTGAACTGGGGCCTGGTGGGCCTCTTCGGCATCGACCTGGTGGCCCAGCTGCTGGGCGAGGGCAGCCTGGCCTCCCGCGCGGTTTACGCCCTCATCGGCCTGGCGGCCGTGCTGGGCGCCCTGCTGACCTGGCAAGCCCGGCGCTACCGGCCGCGGCCGGGGTTGCGGTAAGTCAGGCCGGCGCAGACGCGGTCAGCCGCATCGGCTGGAAACGAATGCCGTTGGCAGTGACCGCATCGCCTTCCGTGATGAAGCCCAGCCGCTGGTAAAAGCCCACCGCCGGCAGTGAGGCATTGAGCGTGAACACCGCGGGCGGGGGCAGCCCCGGCGCAGCCAGCGCCTGCACGCTCGCCAGCTGCCACAAGCGCGTGGCCAGCCCTTGCCGCTGCCAGGCCGGCGCCACGAACAGGTGGAAGAGGTGCCGCCCATCGCGCAGGGCGATGAAGCCGGCCAGCGAGCCGCCGGGCTCCAGCGCCACGGTGTACCGGTAGCGCTCGGCCGCGATGTAGCGCCGCTGCGCCGCTTCATCCACCGATGCCCAGAAGGGCGCCGCCGCGTCCGGCCGTGAATCGACGACGAAGGCCTGCGCCAGCGGGCGCAGCAGCGCGGCGATGGCCGGGGCATCGTCGGTGGTGGCGGGACGCAAGACAAGCGTTGAGGCGGGCATGCCGCATCGTAGAGCCACCAGCAGCCCCCACAAACCCGCGCAAAGCGGACAGCCGGCGCCGTGGCTGGACAGCGGCGCTGGTGAGGTCTGCGCACCATCGGTGGCACCTGCCGTTCACCGAGGATGCCCATGCGCCCCGCCCTGCCTGCCCTGTCGCGCCGCCAGCTGCTGCTGGCCGGTCTGGCCACCACCCTGCCCGCCTGGGCGCAGACGTCGGCCTGGCCGAACAAGCCGCTGCGGCTGGTGGTGGCCTTTCCGCCGGGCGGGCTGGCCGACGTGATGTGCCGCGTGGTACAGCCCACGCTGGCCGCGGCGCTGGGCCAGACGCTGATCGTGGACAACCGCGCCGGCGCCGCCGGCAACCTGGCCGCCAGCGAGGTGGTGGCCAATGGCAAGGACGGCCACAGCCTGCTGGTGACCACCTCCACCACCGAGTCGGTCAACCCCGCCATGTTCAGCCGCATGCCGGTGGACTTCGACAAGGACCTGCAGCCGGTGGGCCAGCTGGCCAATTCGCTGCTGTTCCTGATCGCGCGGCCCGGCCTGCCGGTGAACACGCTCAAGGAGCTGGTGGCTCATGCCAAGGCCCACCCCGACACGCTGAGCTACGGCTCGGCTGGCGTGGGCACCACGCCGCACCTGGCCGGCGAGTTGTTCAAGCAGGCGGCCGGCATCACCGCCGCGCATGTGCCCTACCGCGGCGCGGCGCCCGCCATCCAGGACGTGATGGCCGGGCAGGTGGACTTTGCGTTTGCCCCGGGCACGGTGCTGCCATCGATGAAGGCCGGCAAGCTCAAGGTGCTGGCGGTGGCCAGCCGCCAGCGCAGCAACAGCGCACCGTCCATTCCCACCTTCGAGGAACTGGGCTATGCCGACGTGGTGGCCGACACCCGCTTCGGCGTCTATGCGCCGGCCGGCCTGCCGGCGGCGGCGGTGGATCTGTTCAATCGCGAACTCAACAAGGCCCTTGCCCTGCCCGAAACGCAGCGCCGCTTTGCCGAGCTGGGCGCCGATGCGGTGCCGCTGACCCCTGCCGCCTACAAGGCCACGGTGCAGGCCGAAGCGCGCCTCTTCCGCGGCATCGTCAAGGCCCGTGGCATCACCTCAGATTGAAACTAGCCCCCAAGCTCGCTGCGCTCGCTACCCCCCACGGGGGCTTCAGTCCCTTGGGGCGGCCCGGCGGGACTGACCCCGCCCCCCCGCCCGGCGGCAGGCCAGCGAGACGATGGCCAGCAGGAAGGCCAGCGCACTGACCGCCGTGCGCGCATGGTTGGCCAGGTTCCAGCGTGCACGCACCAGCGCCCAGTCGGCCGGCAGCTGCTGCGGCGACCACGATTCGGTGTAGGCGTTGAGCGGCAGGTTGACCTGCCGCGTGAACAGCACGATGCCCAGCGCATACAGCAGCGCCGCCGCCAGCAGGCACCCGCCCCATGCGCCGCGCCCCCGCCAGCCGGCCAGCAGCGCCAGCGCGCACCACAGCGGCGGCAGGAAGAAGCTGGCGAAGAAGGCGGCATGCCGCACATGGCGGTTGAGCGTCGACTGCACCACCGCATAAGTGGCGCCGTCCAGTCCTGCCAGGGCCGGGCTCACGTTGCCGCTGTAGGTGGCGAAGAAGCCGGCCATCCAGCCCAGGCTGAAGACGGCCATCACCTGGCAGGCAAGAGACAGGCGGACCAGGCGCGGATCGGAGGTGTGCATGCCGGCACTGTGGCCGGACGCAGGCTGCAAGGCCTTAACAGCGGTTAAGTGTCGGCCGGCAGGGCTGCGGCCTCACGCAGGCCCAGGCGGCTGCGCAGGCGCGACAAGGACACGTCGGTGATGCCCAGCCAGGCCGCCTGCTGACGCAGCGGCAGCCGCTCGTACCATGCAGGGCGTGCCGCGCGCAAGGCCAGGTAACGTTGGGCCGGTGTGCACTGCAGGAACAGATGCTCGCGCCACAGCTTTTCATCGAGCAGCTGTTGCAGCGCGCGCAGCTGCAGCGCCGCCCAGTCGGGCTGGTCGGCCAGCAGGTCCTGCACATCGGCCATGGGCAAGGCCTGCACCCGCGTGGGCTCCAGCGCCGCAACGAAGAAGTCCACCGGCTCATCGCGCAGCCGCGGCGTCACCGGCCACAGGCACTGGCCCTCGAACATGAAGTTCTTGTTGGCCTCGGCCCCCTGGCGGTCGATGTAGTACAGCCGCAGCGCCCCCTGCTCCACCCACCACAGGTGCTGCCAGCGTGTGCCGGCAGGCAGCAGCACCTGCGACTTGTCCAGGGTGTGGGCCCGGGCCCGCCGGGCCAACTGCTGCAGCAGGCGCTCAGGGGCGCGCGGCAGCAGCTGCCGCAGTTGTTGCTCCAACCAGGTCATGCGGCCACTCTATCGCGGCTGCACGGCCCGGGCGGCACCCCCGCGTCACTACCAAGATCGCAGGCGCTTGCTTTTGCTTAGCATGGCCTGCGCCACCGGCCCCCGCCGGTGCGAAGGGTCGCAGATGACGCAAGAGAAGTTCGTGGCGTTGCATCGTTCGCAGGCGGGCCGGGGCCTGTTGCTGGTCACGGCCATCGGCCTGCTGGCCGGCTGCTTCGGCGGCAGCGACGGCGACAACGCCAGGTACAGCGCCGAGATCCGGCGCACCACCATGGGCGTGCCGCACATCAAGGCGGACAACTGGGGCAGCCTGGGCTACGGCTTCGGGCTGGCGCAGGCGCAGGACAACCTGTGCACCATCGCCGAAAGCTTCGTCACCTACCGCGGTGAACGCTCACGCTGGTTCGGCCCCGATGCGCTGCTGAGCAGCAGCGGCACCGCCGGCCGGCCGCGCAACCTGGATGCCGACTTCTTCCACCGCCATGTGCTGTCGGCCGACGCCGTGGCCGCCTTTCGCGCCGCGCAACCCGGCGACGTGAGCGAGCTGATCGAAGGCTTCGTGGCCGGCTACAACCGCCAGGTGGCCGACCTCAAGGCCGGCAAGGCCAGCGGTCATGCGGCCTGCGCCAGCGCCGGCTGGCTGCAGCCGGCCACCACCGACGACCTCTACCGCCGGCTGTATGCCACCAACTTCGCGGGCGGCTACAGCAACTTCGTGCCGCAGATCGCCAACGCCATCGCGCCCGCGGCGGCCACGCCCGGCGCGGCACCGGCCAAGGTGGCCGCGCTCAGCCGCCGGCAGCGGCAGGACATCGCCAGCGCCTTCGCCCAGCTGCCGCTGCAGGTGGGCGGCGAAGAAGGCGTGGGCAGCAACATGTTCGGCTTCGGCGCCGATGCCAGCGACGTGCCGCTGCTGCTGGGCAACCCGCACTGGTACTGGCGCGGGCCCGACCGCTTCTACCAGGCGCAGCTCACCATCCCGGGCAAGGTCAACGTCAGTGGTGCCTCGTTCCTGGGCGTGCCGCTGGTGCTGATCGGCTTCAACGACAACGTGGCCTGGAGCCACACCGTCAGCACCGCACGGCGCTTTGGTTTCTTCCAGCTCACGCTGGCGCCCGGTGAGCCCACCGCCTACCTGAAGGACGGCGTGAAGGTGCCGATGGCGGCGCGCAGCATCACCGTGCAAAGCCGCGCGGCCGATGGCACGCTGAGCGACGTCACGCGCACGCTCTACACCTCGGAGTACGGGCCGCTGGTCAACCTGGCCTCGCTCAACCCGGCGCTGGCATGGAGCGGCAGCACCGCCTTTGCGATGCGCGACATCAACGCGGGCAACTATCGCACCTTCCGCAACTGGATGCGCTGGTCGCAGGCCGAATCGCTGGAAGCCTTTGCGCAGATCCAGCGCGAAGAGGCGGCCATTCCGTGGGTCAACACCGTGGCGGTGGGCCGTGGCGATGCACGCGCCTGGTATGCCGACATCGGCGCCATGCCCAATGTGTCGCCGCAGCAGGTGGCCAGCTGCACCACGCCCTTCGGCCAGGCGGTGGCGGCGGCGTTGCCGCGGGTGCCGTTCTTCGACGGCTCGCGCGCCGCCTGCGAATGGCAGACCGACGCCGACTCTCGCCAGCCCGGGGCCATCGGCGCTTCGCGCATGCCTTCGCTGCTGCGGCGCGACTACGTGGCCAACATGAACGACAGCTACTGGCTGGCCAACCCCGCCGAGCCCTTGACGGGCTACCCCGACATCATCGGCCCCGCCGGCACGCAGGCCCAGTCGCTGCGCACGCGCCTGGGCCACCTGATGGTGCAGCGCCGCCTGGCCGGCACCGACGGTTATGCCGGCAAAAAGGCCACGCCCGAGGTGCTGCAGCAGATGACGCTGGACAGCCGGGTGTTGACGGCCGAGCTGTTCAAGGACGCGGCGCTGACGGCGGTGTGCAGCGGCAGCCCGGCCGCGCCCATCACCCTGTCGGCCGACCCGTTGACGGGCACGGCCATCAGCCCGGCGGTGAACGTGGACGTGGCCCTGGCCTGCAGCACGCTGGCCGCCTGGAACGGCCGCGGCACCACCGATGCACGCGGCACGCATGTGTGGGACGAGTTCATGAGCCGCGCGCAGCGCCTGCCCGCCACGCAGCTCTACACCGTGCCCTTCAGCGCGGCCGATCCGCTGAACACGCCGCGTGGCCTCAACACCACCGACCCCACGGCGCTGCGCCAGGCCTTCGCGGCCGCGGTGTACCGGGTGCAGCAAAGCGGCTTTGCGGTGGATGCGCCGCGCAGCCAGGTGCTGTTTGCCACCCGCAACGGCGAGCGCATCGGCCTTTACGGCGGCTGCGGCGCCAATGGCTACTTCACCATCGCCTGCTCCGAAAAGCGCATCGAGCAGGGCGGCTATTCGATGGACGAAGACCCCAACGGCAACAGCTACATGCAGATCGTGGCCTTCCAGCCGGGCGGGGTGCAGGCGCACACCTTCCTCACCTTCTCGCTGTCGGACGATCCGGCTTCGCCCCACTACGCCGACTACACCCGGCGCTACGCCACCGGGCAGTGGCTGCGCATGCCTTTCACCGAGGCGGAGATTGCCGCCGACCCGGCGCTGGTGGTGACGCGGGTGCGCGAATAACGCGGGCGCGCGAGTAAGGCGGGCCCAGGCAGGCAACACAGCCGGATTCACGGCGCATTCCCGCTGGTGCGCCTGCGCCGGGGCGCGATACGCTCGGTGTCGTTGTCGTCGTCCCGGAGCAAGCCATGTCCACAGCCTCGAGTTCACGCGCGCAGGTGGCCTGCTCGCACTGCAACCTGCGCGAGCTGTGCCTGCCGGTGGGCCTGTCGGCCGAAGACATGGCGCGGCTGGACGACGCCATCAGCGAGCGGCGCAGCGTGCTGCGCGGTGCCACGGCCTTCAGCGCCGGCGACCGCTTCACCTCCTTGTTCGCGGTGCGGGCGGGCTTCTTCAAGACCAGCATCACCACGCCCGAAGGCCGTGAGCAGATCACCGGCTTCCAGACCACCGGCGAGCTGCTGGGCATGGACGGCATCGGCACCGGCGAACACAGCGCCACCGCCAGCGCGCTGGAGGATTCGCAGATCTGCGTCATCCCCTTCGCCGAGCTGGAAGACGCCTCGCGCCAATCGGCCGAGCTGCAGCGCCGCGTGCACCGGGTGATGAGCCGCGAGATCGTGCGCGAGCAGGGCGTGATGCTGATGCTGGGCGGCATGCGCGCCGAGCAGCGGCTGGCGGCCTTTTTGCTGAGCCTGGCCAAGCGTCTGCAGGCGCGCGGCTTTGCGCCGGCCGACATGCTGCTGCGCATGAGCCGCGAAGAGATCGGCAACTACCTGGGCATGACGATCGAGACCGTGAGCCGCACCTTCGCCAAGCTGCGCAAGGACGGCGTGGTGGCGGTGGACCAGCGCGAGATCCGCATCCTGCAGCCCGACGAGCTGCAGACCCTGGCCTCGGGCGCCAGCTGCTGAGGCAGGCCCGGCCTGGCTGGCGGCACTGGCCACGGCAGGGTGGATCGTGTCGGTGGCGATCAGCAAGCGTCCGTGGGGCTGGTTCGCCGGATAGCTGGCTCAACCCGCCGGCAGCCGGTACAGCTGCACCGCGTTGGCCCACCCGATGCGATGCCACAGGTCCTGCGGCGTCCACTGCCGGAACAGCTGCATCAGCGTGGCGGTGCCGGGCCGTTCGCCCGCGGGCTTGGTGTGCGGCCAATCCGAGCCCCACACCAGGCGGTCGGGGGCCGCGTTCAGCAGGGCTTCGTGGATCGGCCGGACGTCTTCGTAGTGCGGGCCTGCGTCCGACACGTTGGCGATGCCCGACAGCTTGACCCAGACGTTGGCGTCGCGCATCAGGCCGGCCAGCGCCTGGAGGCCCTCATGGGCCACGCCCAGCGAGGCCGGCGTGCGGCCCATGTGGTCGATGACCACGGGCACACGCGCGCGGCGCAGGCGCGGCGCCAGGTCGGGCAGCAGGCGGCTGTCGGTGAACAGCTGCAGGTGCAGCCCGCGTTCGGCCAGGCGCGGCTCCAGAGCGTCGAACGCTGGCCAGTTCACGAAGCCACCCATGGCGCGTGGGTCGCCCGGTGCGAAGTGGGCCAGGCGCACGCCGCGAACGCCCGCAGCAGCCAGGCGATCGAGTTCAGCGTCGGGCACGTCGGCGGCAACCGCGGCGATGCCCACCAACGTGCCCGGCGCCTGCGCCAGCGCATCCAGCAGCACCCGGTTGTCGGCGCCGTAGAAGCTGGGTTGCACCACCACGCCCTGCGTGACCCCCAGCGGGGCCAGCGTGGCGCGCCAATCGGCCACCGGCGCGGGTGCGGGGGTGTAGCTGCGGCCCGCGGCCATCGGCGCCTGATCCAGCGGCGCGATGACGTGGAAGTGGCAGTCGACGATGCCCGTGGTGGTCCCGACCATGGCCTTCAGTCCAGCGTGATCCTGGCCGCCTTCACGATCTTGGCGGTGCGGGCGATTTCGCTGCGGATGAAGTCGGC
>NZ_CAXFDV010000872.1:0-1573 GCF_964001545.1 uncultured Aquincola sp. | reverse complement strand
GGCCATGTACGGCGATGCCGCCCGCCTGTCGCTTGCCGAAGTGACACCCCACGGCGTGCGCGCCGAGATCCGCCTGCCGGCCCCCTCGCAGTCTTCCTCATGACCGCCACCGCCCTGATCGCCGACGACGAACCGCTGCTGCGCGAGCACCTGGCCGGCCACCTGGCGCGCGCCTGGCCCGAGCTGCAGATGGTGGGCCAGGCCCGCAACGGCCGCGAGGCGGTGGCCATGTTCGAGGAACTGCAGCCGCAGGTGGTGTTCCTGGACGTGCACATGCCAGGCATCAACGGCATCGAGGCCGCGCGCGCCATCGGCCGGCGGGCGCACGTGGTCTTCGTCACCGCCTATGAGCAGTACGCGGTGCAGGCCTTCGAGCAGGGTGCGGTGGACTACCTGGTCAAGCCTTTTCACGAAGTCCGGCTGGCCGACACGGTGCAGCGCCTGCGCCAGCGGCTGCCCCAGCCCGCGCCCGACCGCAGCCAGCTGCTGGACGAACTGGCCGCCGCGCTGCGCGACCGCCCTGGCGCCGCAGCCCCAGCGCCCGTGCCGGCAGCGCCGCGCTGGCTGCAGTGGATCAAAGCCTCGGTCGGCCCCACGCTGCGGCTGATTCCGGTGGACGAGGTGCAGTACCTGCGGTCTGATGAGAAGTACACGCTGGTGGCCTGGCAGGGCGGCGACGCGCTGATCCGCCGCAGCATCCGCGAGCTGGTGGAAGAGCTGGACCCCGACTGCTTCGTGCAGATCCACCGCTCGGTGATCGTGAACCTGCGGCATGTGCAGCAGGTGGTGCGCAGCGGCAACGACACGGCCGACGTGCTGCTCAAGGGCCGGCCCGAGCGGCTGCCGGTGAGCCGCAGCTACCTGCACGTGTTCCGGCAGATGTGAGCCAACGGCATCCGACCGGCGGCCGCGCATTAGTTGGCAGTGCAGGCGCCGGTTGGCCGGCCACCGGCCTACAGCCGCTGCCGCCAGGCGCCGAAACCGGGGAGAGCGAGGTCCCCCATGCCGCACATCCACCGCCCTTCCCATCGTCCGTCGACCTTGTCCGCGCTGTCGCGCCACCGATCGCGCGCCACCGTGCGCAGCCTGCAGTCGCTGGCGGCGCCGCCTTCGCCCTGGTCGCGCCCCGGCGTGCGCAAGGCGCTGGTGGTGGGCCTGCTGGCCACGCTGGCGGGCTGGGGTGGCTGGCGCAGCGCCCATGCCGCCTGCCCGCCGGTGGACGCCTCAAACGCACCGGCGGTGGTGATGGATCAGGCGCTGTGGCCGGCCGACGTGCTGCGCAGTGCCGAAGCCGCCGCCCGGCAGCCGGCGGACCCGGCCCAATGGCAGCGCGCGCAGGCCACCCGCCAGGGCGCGGAGCAGGCGCTGGCGGCGCTGCAGCGGCGCGACGTGAAGCTGCAGCGCAATGCCTTCTGCGATGCCGCGGGCACCGACGAAGCCCGCCAGGCTGAGGTGCGCGCCGCCGCCCGTGGCGATGCAGGTGCGGCCTACCGCATCGCGCGCCGCTACCGCGACGCCCAGGCCCAGCAGCCCGATGCGATGAACCGCTACGAAGCCTGGCTGCAGTACGCCG
>NZ_CAXFDV010000871.1:0-2322 GCF_964001545.1 uncultured Aquincola sp. | reverse complement strand
GCGCAGTCGGCGCTGCAGCACGCGCGCGAGCGGCTGGCGTAGCCGCAGCGCCGGGCTGAGGTTGCGGCGTACCCAGCCGCGCGCGGGTGCCGGCCAGCTGCCATCAGCCTTTCGCAGGGCAGGCCACCACGCCCGCCCGGCCCAAAGCATGCATGGCCGCTGGCCAAGGCCCGGCGCAGGCGGCACCCGCCAGCACCGCGTGCCGGCGGACCTGGCCGACGTGCGCCGCGATGCGGTGGACGCGCTGCAGGCCGGCACCGCCAACAACGGCGGCTCAGCCGCGGGGTGAGGCCGGCCGCTCTGCCGCTGCCGCCAGCCGCACCGCCTGTTCCACCGTGGCCTGCAACTCGGCCTGGCTGAAGGGCTTGGTCAGCGGCAGCACATGGCTGCCCAGGTCGGTGGTCACTTCCGCGAAGCCGGAAGCCAGGATGGCCGGCAGCCGATGCCCCTGGGCCTGCATCGCATGCAGCAGGTCCACGCCGTTGATCTGCGGCATCGCATAGTCGGTGATCACCAGGTCCACCGCCACCGGCGTGGCCAGCAGCGCCAGCGCCGCCTGGCCCGAAGCGGCCTTGTGCACCGTGTGGCCCAGGTCCGCGAGCACGGCGGCGGCACTGTCGAGCACCAGCGCGTCGTCGTCCACCAGCAGGATGGCCAGCGGCGGCACCGGCTCGGTCGGCGCGGCCTCGTCCGCCTCCTGGCGCGGGCTTGCACCTGTGGCCGGGCCTTGGGCCGCGGGCAGCCAGACCTCGGCCACCGTGCCCTGGCCCGGCGCGCTGCGCAGCAGCAGCGTGCCGCCCGACTGGGCCGCCAGCCCATGCACCATCGGCAGGCCCAGGCCGGTGCCCTTGCCGGTGCCCTTGGTGGTGAAAAACGGTTCGGTGGCGCGGGCCAGGGTGGCGGCGTCCATGCCCTGGCCGCTGTCGCTCACCCGCAGGCACACGCCGGCCGCGGGGGCGGCCGATGCGCCGGGCAGCGGGCCGGCTTCGGCGCTGAGCGTCAGCCGGCCGCCGTCCGGCATCGCGTCGCGGGCGTTCACGGCCAGGTTCAGCACCGCCAGCTCCAGCTGGTGCGGGTCGACCCGCGCGCGCGGCAGGCCGGCCGGCATCTCGACCGCGATGTCCACCGTGGGGCCCACCGACTGGCGCAGCAACTCGCCGATGCCGTCGACCAGCTCGGCCAGGTCCACGTCTTCGGGCGTCAGGGCCTGGCGGCGCGCAAAGGCCAGCATGCGCTGGGTGAGCGAGGCGCCCCGGCGGGCCGCCTTGGCGGCGTTGTGCAGCAGCTCCAGCACGCCGTGCTGGTCGGCGGGCAGGCGGCGCCGTGCCAGTGCCAGGCTGCTGAGGATGACCATCAGCAGGTTGTTGAAGTCGTGCGCCACGCCACCGGTCAGCTGGCCGATGGCTTCGAGCTTCTGCACCTGGAACAGTTCTTCGCGCGCACGGTCCAGCGCCTGCTGGGCCTCACGCTTGGCCGTCACGTCGCGCGTGACCTTGGCATAGCCCAGGTGCCGGCCCTGCGCATCGCGGATGGGGTCGATCACCACGCTGGCCCAGAAGCGGCTGCCGTCCTTGCGCAGGCGCCAGCCTTCGGCCTCGAAGCGGCCTTCGCGCAGCGCGGCTTCCAGCGCCTTGGCCGGCATGCCGCGGGCCTGGTCTTCGGGCGGGTAGAAGCGCGCGAACGAAGTGCCCACCACCTCGGCGGCGCCGTAGCCCTTGATGCGCTCGGCGCCGGCGTTCCAGTTGGTCACCCGGCCTTGCGGGTCGATCATGTAGATGGCGTAGTCGGTGACGCTGTGCACCAGCAGCCGGAACTGCTCTTCGCTGCGGCGCAGCTGCTCCTGCGCGGCCTGGCGCTCGGTCAGGTCGCGCGTGACCTTGGCAAAGCCCAGCAGCCGGCCTTGCGGGTCGCGGATGGCGTCGATCACCACATGGGCCCAGAAGCGGCTGCCGTCCTTGCGCACGCGCCAGCCTTCGGTGGCATGGCGGCCCGATTGCCGGGCACTGGCCAAGGCCTCGGCGGGCAGTCCGGCTTCCACGTCTTCGGGCGTGTGAAACAGCGAGAAGTGCCGGCCCAGCACCTCTTCGTCGCGGTAGCCCTTGAGCCGGCGGGCACCCGTGTTCCAGCTGCTGACCAGGCCCTGCGCATCCAGCAGGTAGATGGCGTAGCCGGTGACCGCATCCACCAGCAGGCGGTAGCGCGCTTCCATCGACAGCGCCTGGATGCCGCCCGGTTTTTGACTGTTTCGCAAGATCGCTCCCATCCTCGCGCGCGAAGGGGCAAGCGGTGCGCCACGGTGCGCAAGTGCTTGTCGCGCCAGGG
>NZ_CAXFDV010000870.1:0-2476 GCF_964001545.1 uncultured Aquincola sp. | reverse complement strand
TTCTCGGCGGTGCAGCAGATCCAGAAGACGCTGACCACCAGCTTCGTGGAAGCGGTGCTCGACGGCGTGATGGTGCTGGCCACGCTGGCGATGATGGCGGCCTACAGCGGCCGGCTCACCGCGATCGTGCTGTCCGCGGTCGCCGTGTACGCGTTGCTGCGCTGGGCCTTCTTCCGGCCGCTGCGCGAGGCCACCGAAGAATCGCTGGTGCATGAGTCGCGCAAGGCCAGCCACTTCCTGGAATCGCTGCGCGGTGTGCAGGCCATCAAGCTGTTCAACCGCCAGGCCGACCGGCAGGGTCGCTTCATGAACCTGGTGGTGGACGCGATGAACGCCGACATCGCCACCCGCCGCATCGACCTGCTGTTCGGCGTGCTGCACAAGCTGGTGTTCGGGCTGGAGCGGGTGGCCGTGGTGTGGGTGGGCGCGCTGCTGGTGATGGACGAGCACTTCACCGTGGGCATGCTGTTCGCGTTCATCGCGTTCAAGGAGCAGTTCGCCACCCGCTTCAGCGCGCTGATCGACAAGGCGGTGGAGCTGAAGATGCTGCGGCTGCAAGGCGAGCGGCTGGCCGACATCGTGCTGGCTGCGCCCGAGCCCGAGTTGCCGGCCGAGCGCGCGCTGCCCGAGGCGGCGCGCATCGAGCTGCGTGACCTGAGCTTTCGTTACTCCGATGCCGAGCCCGAGGTGCTGCGCGGCGTGAGCCTGGTCATCGAACCCGGCGAGTCGGTGGCCATCGTCGGGCCCTCCGGCTGCGGCAAGACGACGCTGCTCAAGCTGATGCTGGGCATCCATGCGCCGCAGGTGGGGCAGGTGAGCGTGGGCGGGCTGTCGCTGGCGCAGCTGGGTCTGGCGCGCTGGCGCTCGATGATCGGCACGGTGATGCAGGACGACGTGCTGTTCGCCGGCTCCATCGGCGAGAACATCTGCTTCTTCGACGCGGCGCCCGATGCGGCGTGGATCGAAGAATGTGCCCGCATGGCCTCGGTGCACGACGAGATTGAGGCAATGCCTATGGGTTACCACACCTTGATAGGTGACATGGGCGCCGCGATCTCGGGCGGGCAGAAGCAGCGGCTGCTGCTGGCGCGTGCGCTGTACAAGCGCCCGCAGGTGCTGCTGCTCGACGAGGCCACCAGCGCGCTGGACGTGGACCGTGAGCGGGCGGTGAACCAGAGCATCCGCCAGTTGTCGCTCACCCGCGTGATCGTGGCGCACCGCCCGGAGACCATCGCCGCCGCCAGCCGCGTGGTGGTGCTGGAGCAGGGGCGGGTGGCGCAGGACCTGCGCACGGTGGGGGCAGGGCGGGGATAGTGTTTCAGCCGGCCGTGGCCGCTTCCAGGGCGCTGAGCCACTGGATGGCGTGGCTGCGGTCCTTGCCGCACATCTCCACCGACGGTTGCAGCGAGCCACACACGGCTGGCCGCTGGGGCGAGCCGAAGATGGCGCAGCGCAGGTCGGGCAGCAATTGCACGCAGGGCACGCCCGCCGGCTTGCCTTGGGGCATGCCCGGAATGGCGCTGCTGATCGACGGGGCGATGCAGCAGGCAGCGCAACCGGGACGGCAGGCCAGGGTGTTGTGGGGCGATGGTGCGGTGGCGCTCACCCACTGATTGTCTCTGGCTGCCCGACTATCGCTGCGATGCGTGGGATTGATGACAAGACGGCGCCTTCACCGGCAAACTCTCAATCGAGATTCATTCGCATTTGGGGGTTCACATGGTCAAGACAGCCGCATTTGGCGTGGTGCACCTGGGCATCGCCTTCAGCGTCACTTTTGCACTCACTGGCAACCTGCTGGCCGCCAGTGCGGTCACGCTGATCGAGCCGGCCGTGAACATGGTGGCCCATTACTTCTTCGACAAGCACTGGAACGACGAGCGGGCAGAGGCCTGGGTGCAACGCCGCCTCGGGGCCTTGCGCCAGTGTTTCACGTGGAACAAAGGCCGCGCGGCTGAAGTGGCGTGAGCGCCGCCGGGTGAATGCCGGTCGCCTAAAATTGAGGCATCCCCATTCCCGAAGGCAAGCTGGCTGGTGCCGGCTTGAGTCCTGTGCTTCATCCCCAAGAATTTGACGTCATCGTGGTCGGCGGCGGCCATGCCGGCACCGAGGCTGCGCTGGCTGCTGCGCGCATGGGCTGCGCCACGCTGCTGCTCACCCACAACATCGAGACCCTGGGGCAGATGAGCTGCAACCCCTCGATCGGCGGCATCGGCAAGGGGCACCTGGTGAAGGAGGTGGACGCCCTGGGCGGTGCGATGGCGCTGGCCACCGACGAATCGGGCATCCAGTTCCGCATCCTCAATTCCAGCAAGGGCCCTGCGGTGCGGGCCACCCGCGCCCAGGCCGACCGGGTGCTGTACAAGGCCGCGATTCGCCACCGGCTGGAGAACCAGCCCAAGCTGTGGCTGTTCCAGCAGGCGGTGGACGACCTGATGGTGGAAGGTGACCGCGTGGTGGGCGCCGTCACCCAGAT
>NZ_CAXFDV010000869.1:0-6496 GCF_964001545.1 uncultured Aquincola sp. | reverse complement strand
GTCGGACCTGCGAATTTCAGTTGCCGACATCGACGGAGTTCCCAACGCCGACGCGGCGTAGACGGCGACGGTGCCCCAAGCGGCATCGCCATGGCGGCAGTGACCCGCCGCACGACGAATGTCAGCAATGCCAAGGCGCAGTAAACGCCAGCCAGGCCAAGACGGGCGATCGCCCGCAGCAGCCAGCGTATGTTGAACCCGGCCGCGCACAGCACCGCATGCAGCGCGTCGCCCTCGCTGCCCTTGAGCCAGCAGCGGTCCATGCGGTGATCGGCCTTCAGGTGCCCGATGGCCGGCTCGACGGCCTGGCGTCGCCGCAGCCAAGCGCGTTGCCTGGCCGTCAGCGTCTTGCTCTTGCCCCGGTGAACGAGCTGCACCGGAGCGATGTCAGCATCAACACCGCGGTAGCCCAGGTCCACCACCGCGGTGGTGAGCTCGACGCCGATGTCTTGCAGCAACGTGTTCGTCTGTTCCAGCTGCGCGGCCAGCGTGTGGCCGTCGTACGGGTTGCCGGGGAAGCTGCGTGCACCCACCATCAGGCCTTGCCGGTGGGTCACCGCCACGCTGACCTTGACGCCGAACTCGTAGGGCTGACGCGCCTTGCCTTTGCCGATGCACTCCACTTCCGGAGCGTGCAGCGCATACAGCTTGCCCTTGTCGTGCGGCCTCTGGGCGTGCAGCTGCTCGGCGCGTTCGAGCCAGACCGTCAGCGTGTCTTGCGCCGTCTTCGGCAGGGCCGTCATCTTGCGCCGCACCTCGCGCAGCAGGCTGCCCAGGATCGTGCGCTGGCGGCGCAGCACGCGCTTCAGACGCTTGAACTGCTTGGCGTGCGCATAGCCGGCCGCCCGGCGGCGAAGCGTCTTGCCTTCGCGTTCGTGGGTCAGCTTCAGCGCAATGCCGGCTCGCTTGGCCAGCCGGACGATCTTCTCGCGCGCCACCTCCAGCAGTCGGCTGTCGGTGGGGTGGGCGATGGCCTTTTCCTGCACCGTGGAGTCGACGATGACGCGCTCGAACTCGCGCTTGCCCACCGCCTTCATCGCCACCGCTGCCTCAATCGTGGACTTGAGCAACTGCTCCACGCCGGCCTCACCCAGCACGCGCCTGAAGCGCCCGATCTGCGTGGCATCGCAGGGCAGCTTGGGCGTGTAGTACGCCATGCCGCTGAAGAACTGCCAGACCACGTTTTCGCTCCAGCGCTCGACGAGTTCCTCGTCGCTGACGTTGAAGGCGTGCTTGAGGTACAGCAGCGCCACCATCAACCGGATCGGCAGGCGCGGCCGGCCACGGTTGCTGACCCCAGAGCCCGCCACCTGCAGCGTCGGGCCGAACAGGTCAGCGCCTTCCACCCGGTGACCGGCGCGATCCTTGTGCGCAAAGGCCGGCGCCAGCGCCTTCTCGATCTCATCCCAGGGCATTCGCGTGGCCAGCACCGCCAGCGGATGCCGCAGGTCGATCATCTGATCCAGGCGGGCGCGGAAGAAATCGTCGGTGCTCATCGGCGGTCAAAAACTCCCAGAAACTGCGCTCCATTGAATCGCTTCCTGGGAGTTCCCGCGATCGGCATTCACCCCGCAGAGCGAGTGTTCATGCGGGCTGCAGGCGAATTGCAGGGCCGACTCGTTAGAGGTCAACGCGAAGGATATCTCTGCGCTGACCGCAGCGGCGCCGCGTGTATTGCCCGGGTCAACCATTTCCATTCCCTACCTGGCGAACCAGGACAACGACGCGCGACTGGCCGCAGCGCAGGCCGTTCGCGGACTCGGCTTTGAGCCCATGCCTCACCTCGCTGCACGCCGTATCGCCTCGTTCGCAAAACTGGAGTCGTTCATCCAGCGCGCGGTCGCGGAAGCCGGCGTCAAGCGTTGCTTCGTGATCGCTGGAGATCCGTCCACCCCGCTGGGGCCGTTTGCCGACAGCTCCTCACTGATCGAATCAGGCGTGTTCGAGCGCTCGGGCATTCAGATGGTCGGCGTGGGTGGCCATCCCGAGGGCCATCCGGTCATGAGCACATCTGATCGTTGGAAAGTGCTCGAACACAAGTGTCGCTGCATCGAAGGGCGCGGCATGGCGCCCTTGATCGTCACGCAATTTGCCTTCGATGCCGACATCGTGCTGGCCTGGCTGGAAGCCCTGCGCGGGCGTGGCGTCGAACATCCCGTACGCGTGGGCGTGCCGGGCCCTGCAGGCGTGGCGGTGCTGGCGCGCTATGCCGCCTTGTGTGGCGTTAGCGCATGCGCGTCGATGTTGTCCAAGTACGGCATCTCGATCAGCAAGCTGTTCGGCATAGCAGGCCCGGATCTCTTTGTGGATCGTCTGACCACCCGCCTGACCGAAGCACATGGAAAGGTGAGCCTGCATTTCTTTCCATTCGGAGGCATCGCTCAGTCCGTGAAGTGGGTAGAGCAGTACTGCTCGCGTGCCGAGCCTGAACAACCCATCGACACGGCTCCCATGTGATTACTGCGCCTCCAGCAGTCGCTTGCACTGGCATGCCCCATAGAAGCAGACCTCGTTGGGGCGAACGCTTCGAGAGCATCCTACCGCCCGCCTCAGCCTTCGCGTTGCGCAAGCGCCCCATGGGCGCGATCCCATTGGCACAGGACACACGCGGCCAACATCACCGGACGCAGGCGCAAATGCCACATCGAAATGGATCGCCCGCATCATCGGCTTCGACGGTGCGAGCTATCGATTGGCAGATTGGGGGGGCAAACACGATAAACGCCCTTCTCGAACTGCCTTCTGTAGGAAGATGGTGATAGACCGAAACTTTGATGATGCGACTTTGCTCGCTGAGACATCCTTACGTTTGCCACTGCAAAGCGCCTATGTGGCACCTAGCTCGCAAATCAGCAAGGATGCGTAGCGACCAAAATATGGACTAACCTGTTATTCCATAAGACCTTTTACGGAACTGTCCGTCTACATCAAAGACTTGACAGCGGACATTTTTCATGGCGTTCCCGGCATCGCCCCGTCGCGCAGCGTCCACTGCACCAGCGCGTCGAAGGCCGGACGGGCGGCCGCGGCATTGGGGTGGTTGACGATGGCCACCAGCAGGTAGCGCCGGCCGCTGTCGCCCAGCACGTAACCGGCCACGCCGGCCACGTCGCGCAATGAGCCGGTCTTCAGGTGCGCGCGGCCCGCCGGCGCCTGTGAGCGGCGCAGCGTGCCATCGGTGCCCGAGGCCGGCAGCGAAGCCACCAGGTCGGGCATCACCGGGCTGGCCCAGGCCGACTGCAGCAGCCGCGCCAGCAGCGCCGCCGGCAGGCGCGTGTCGCGCGACAGGCCCGAGCCGTTGTCGATCACCAGTGCCTGCTGGCTGGCCGCGTCCAGGCGCAGGCGCTCGGCCAGCCAGCGTTGCAGCACTTCGCGCGCGGCCTCGGGCGTGCCCTGGCCGGCGCGCTCCAGCCCCAGCGTCAGGAAGAGCTGCTGCGCCATCGTGTTGTTGCTGTACTTGTTGATGTCGCGCACCACCTCGGCCAGCGGTGGCGACTCGAACTGGAAGGTGGGCGGCGTGGCCGTGGGCGCCGGGCCGGCGCGCACCTTGCCGCGCAGCTGGCCGCCGGCCTCCGCCCACAGCTGGGCCAGCAGCCGCGCGGCGTAGGTCTGCGGCGCGGGGTCGGCCACCGGCCATTGGCGCTCGCCGCAGGCCAGCGGGTAGCGGCCCTCGAAGCGCACCTGCGCCGGGTCGTCGAAGCGCGGCTTGACGGTGCTGCGCCAGTCGCCGCAGGGGCCCTCGGCCATCGGCAGCTCGGCCTGCACCGTGGTGCCGGCCAGCGTGGGCTCGGCGCTGATGCGCGCCACGTTGCGCACCGCATCGGGCGTGAAGCGGTAGATCACCGTCTTCTGGTTCAGCAGCAACGCATCGGCGCGCACGTTGTAGGGCCGCAGCGGTTCGTTGTCGAAGTCGGCCGGGGCGCTGCGCGGCGGCGCGAAGGCGTCGGTGTCCAGCACGATGTCGCCGCGGATCTCGCGCACGCCGGCCGCCTGCACCCGGCGCAGCAGCAGCCACACGCGTTCCAGCACCAGCTTGGGGTCGCCGCGGCCCTGGATGATCAGGGAACCGTCCAGCACGCCGTCGCGCAGCTCGCCGTTGATCCACACCGGCGTGTTCCAGCTCCAGGCCGGGCCCAGCAGGTCGAGCGCGGCATAGGTGGTCAGCAGCTTGGTCAGCGAGGCCGGGTTCACCGGCTTGTCGGCCTGCAGCCGCAGGCGCGGCGCCGGCGGCTGGCCGCGCACGGGCAGGGCGCCCACTTCTTCTACCACCACCGACAGCGCCTCGGGCGGAATGCGTTCGCGCTGCAGCACCGCGGCGGCTTCAGGCGGCAGGGTGCCGATGGACTGGCCGGCCGCGCTGCCGAGCGCGCCCAGGCCCAGGCACAGGGCGATGGCCGCCGCCGCAGGCCGGCCGACGCGGGGCTTGAAGTACGGGAACACAGGCATCGGGCCATGATCGCATGCGGTCTGCGCGCGCCCCGGCCGCGCAGGCCCTTCCCCTACACTGGCGGCATGTCGTCGTCGCCCCTTTCCGCGTGCTCCACGCACGCCGAGGCCACCCCGGCCTCGCCCGCCTTGCTGGCCATCGACACCTCCACCGAACGCCTGGCCGTGGCCGCGCAAGCCCACGGCCGCCAGCTGGGCCTGCAAGAGCCCGGCGGCCCGCTGGCCTCGGCCCGGCTGCTGCCGGCCGTGCAGTCGCTGCTGGCGCAACTGGGCAGCCGCGTGTCGGCCATGCAGGCCATCGCCTTCGGCCACGGACCGGGTGCTTTCACCGGGCTGCGCACCGCCTGTGCGGTAGCGCAGGGCCTGGCGCTGGGCGCCGGCTGCCCGGTGCTGCCGATCGACAGCCTGGCCCTCGTGGCCGACGACGCCCGCGCGCAGACTCAGGGCCGGCACGACACCGTGCACGTGGCCATGGATGCGCGCATGAACGAGATCTACGCCGGCGCCTACCGCTGGACCGGCGAGCGCTGGCAGGTGCTGCAGGCGCCCGCCTTGTGGCCGCTGGTGGCGCTGGCGGCGCACTGGCAGGCCGAAGCGCCGGCCTGCGTGGCCGGCTCGGCGCTGGATGCTTTCGGCGACCAGCTGCCCACCGGCAACGCCGAACGGGTGCCTGCCGAGCAAGACCGCGCCGCCGCGCTGCTGCGCCTGGCCCGGCAGGCCTGGCAGGCCGGCGAAGCCATCGACCCCGCGCTGGCGCTGCCGCTGTACCTGCGCGACAAGGTGGCACAGACCACGGCCGAGCGCGAAGCGGCCAAGGCAGCCACCTCATGAATGCGGTAGCGCAACCCGCCGCGCCGCGCCTGGTGCCGATGACCGTGGCCCTGGTGGACGCGGTGAGCCACATCGAGCAGCAGGCTTATGCCTTTCCGTGGTCGCGCGGCAACTTCATCGACTCGATCGCCGCCGGCTACGACATGCAGGTGCTGCAGGCCGAAGACAGCGAGCTGATCGGCTACAGCGTGGCCATGCGCGGCGTGGACGAGGAGCACCTGCTCAACATCACCGTGGCGCCGCGATGGCAGCGCCAGGGCCATGGCCGGGCGCTGCTGCAGTCGGTGATCGACGCGGTGCGCGCCACCGGCCTGCCCACGCTGCTGCTGGAAGTGCGCACCAGCAATGAAGGCGCGCGGCTGCTGTACGAATCGATGGGCTTCTTGCAGATCGGCCTGCGCCGTGGCTACTACCCCGCGCCGCACGGCCAGCGGGAAGACGCTTTCGTGATGGCCCTGGCCATGGAGCCGCGCGATGTGGAGTGACCGCCAGCGGGCCATGCTGGCCGAGATGGGCATCCGCGTGTTCGTGCCGCCAGCGGCCACCGAGCCGGACGAAGCGCAGGTCGCAGACCGGGCGGAGGCCGAAGTGGCGGCGGCGCCGGTGGCCGTGCCGGCCGCCGCGCACGATCAGCGGCCCGCGCCCCCGCCCGAGCGCCGGCCTGCCCGCGACACGGCTGTGCCCGCCCAGGCCGACGCCGGGGCCGCGACCGCGCGGCCTGCCGACCTCATCGCCCGCGCCCCCTCGCCGGTGGACAGCCTGGACTGGGACCCGCTGCGCGAGGCGGTGGCCGGCTGCACCGCCTGTCGGCTGTGCGAATCGCGGCGCCACACCGTCTTCGGCGTCGGCAACGTGCGGGCGCACTGGATGGTGATCGGCGAGGCGCCGGGCGAGCAGGAAGACCTGCGCGGCGAGCCCTTCGTCGGCCCCGCCGGCCAGCTGCTGGACAGCATGCTGCGCGCGTTGGGCCTGACGCGCGAGGAGGCGCCGCCCGCGCAGCAGGTGTTCATCGCCAACACGCTGAAGTGCCGGCCGCCGCGCAACCGCAACCCGGAGCCGGAGGAACTGGCCCGCTGCGAGCCCTACCTGCAGCGGCAGATCGCGCTGGTGCAGCCGCGCATCATTTTGGCGATGGGGCGCTTTGCGGTGCAGTCGCTGCTGCGCAGCAGCGAGCCCATCGGCCGCCTGCGCGGCCGGGTGCACCAGTACCAGGGCGTGC
>NZ_CAXFDV010000868.1:0-1568 GCF_964001545.1 uncultured Aquincola sp. | reverse complement strand
GTGTGGTTCAACTCGACTTCCTGAGTACGGGCGCCGTCGAAGGTGGTGGTGCCCAGGACCGTGGTGCTGCCGGTGGCGTAGCGCCCAGCCGTCGCACCGCCCAACGTGCCGCCGCGAAAGTCCAGGCTCTGCACGGTGACATGGCCGGTGCCCGTGAGTTGCCCGCCCGCCATTTGCAGTGCGGCCAGCGTGTGGTCGCTTTGGTGCGACAAGGAGCCGCGCAGCAGCTTGAGGTCGCCGTTCAGCGCTGAGCCGGCTGTCAGCAGCACGCCTGCACCATCGACAGTGACCAGGCCCGCGTTGTCGATGGCGCCGCTGATGGTCGCGCTGCTGTTGTAGAACGCCAGGACAGCACCTCGATCGACCACCGTGCGGCCCGACAGTCGGCCGTCGCCCTCCATCTGAAAAGTGCCATCCTGCACGTGCAAGAGGCCGTCGTTTTCGAAGCGTGCGGCGCGGGTGGTGCCGCTGCCTTGGCGCAGGTAGCTGCCGTTGTTGACGAAGGTGCCAATGCCGCCGTCGTGCAGCCGCTTGCTGGCGGTGGTACTGCCCGCCCCTAGGTCGGTGAAGGTGGCGTTGTTGACGATGGTGCCGCCGTCGATGCTGCCTCTGATGGAGCCATTGCCGACAGTCCAGCTGGCGTTACCCTGAAGCGTCAGCGTGTGGTTCAACTCGACTTCCTGAGTACGGGCGCCGTCGAAGGTGGTGGTGCCCAGGACCGTGGTGCTGCCGGTGGCGTAACGCCCAGCCGTCGCACCGCCCAGCGTGCCGCGCTGGAAGTCCAGGCTGCCGATGGTCAGAGAGCCATCCCCCCAGAGCCGGCCGCCTGTCATCAGCAAGCTGCCGACGCTGCGGGCGCCGGACACCCAGCTGCTGCCGGCTGCGATCTGCGCCGAATCATCCGGCCCCGGAACGCCCAGGCCGGTCCATTGGTTGGCATCGCTCCAGTCGCCGGACTGCCCCTTCCAGAGGAAATCGACCGCGCCGGCCGGGGCGTGCAGCGCCGCGATGGCCAGTGTCAACAGCGCCCACCGTGACGGCGGACGATGGCGTGGGCGGCGGCAGGTCGGGCGACCGGAAATGGGGCTGCTGAGCGTGCGGTGCATGTGGGTCTCCTCCGGGTGGGCACGATGTGTTCCACCAGAGACGAGCCACAGTTCGATTTGTCAGGCGCCGCTGGCGTCAAACCTCGCAGCGGCACCCACGCGGGAGGATCAAAAATGCCCCGTCAGGTCCTCACCGAACCGGTTGTGCCCCACCGTGCCGCGGCGCAGGCCGTTGTCGATCAGCGCCCACAGCCAGCCGATCAGCGGCAGCAGCGCCACCAGCACCCACCAGCCCGACTTGTCGCGGTCGTGCCAGCGCTTGACCGACACCGCCAGCACCGGCCACAGCAGCAGCAGGTTCACCCACTCTTCGGCCTGCTGGGCGCCGAAGCCCATGATGCGCAGCAGCGCCGTCACCAGCGCGCCGACGCCGATGGGGCCCGCCACGGCATACAGCCACCACACCTTGCGCGGCACCCGGCCACGCAGGCTGAACAGGATCTGCAGCGGCGTCATCGGCTC
>NZ_CAXFDV010000867.1:0-2460 GCF_964001545.1 uncultured Aquincola sp. | reverse complement strand
GCCGCCCACGCACAGCATCAGCGCCGCTTGCTGCTCGACCCGGTCCAGCAGTCGCCGCAGGTCGTCGTCGGGGCGGCGACGCAAGTCCTTGCCGAAGGCGTCGCCCACGGTGTGGAACTTCAGCCGCAACGGCTGGCTGAACAGCGTCGGCCAGGCGTCCCGGAACGCCTGCACGGCGGCTTCGAAGTCCGGCTGCAGCACGTCGAAGCCCTGCACCAGGAACACCGTGCTGGGCCCGCGCATGGCCAGCGGCTCGCGCTGCCAGCGGCGCTGGCCGGGGCCGGTGGGCTGCAGCCGGAACGTGGCCAGGCCCTGCTGGTGCAGCACCGCCAGGCGCTGGCCGTCGGGCGACCAGGCCAGCTTGCGGGCTTCGGCGGGCAGGGCGGTTTCGGCCTGCACGGTGACGCCCGGTGCCCACTGCGGTTCACGCACGCTGGGCGCTGGCGGCCCTGCATCCGCTGGCGGTGCATCGGGCGGCGCTGGGGGCGGCCGGTACAGCGCCTGCACCTGCCGCGAGACTTCCGCAAACGGCAGCGCCCATGCGGGCAGGCGCAGCGCGCCCTGGTCGTCGCGCATCAAGGCGGCCAGGTCGATCGGGCTGCCGGTGCGTTCGGCGATGTAGCCAGAGACGGCGCGGCGCACCGCGTCGGCTTCGTGCTTCAGCAGCGCGGCCTGCAAGGTTTGGCGCACGCCGGGCGCGAAGTCGAACACCACGTCGTCGTCGCCGCCGATGGCCGCCTCGGCCGGGGGCGCCGGCTGGCGCTGCAGCAGGCCGCCCAGCAGCAGCAGCGGCAGGTCTTCGGCCGGGGCACCGGGCTGCATCACGCGGTGCACCAGGCGCACCACCGGCAGCGTCAGCGGCGCGGCGGCCGACAGCTGCACAGCAGCCTGCAGCAAGCGCGCGCTGCCCACGGCGCGGAAGCGGCTGATGCGTTGCTCGGGGGTGAGCTGGGACAGGTCTTCTTCGCCGGCCCCCGCTCCTGTTGGCGGGGCGGACGTGGCCGGCCACAGCAGCGCGGCGGCCCCGCGGACGCCGGGCTTGGCCATCAGCATCGTGGCCAGCCGGCCCAGCGAGGCGGGCGTGAGCGCGGCCACCGGCATCGGCTGCACGGGTCGGTGGGCACGCAGCCAGCGCGGGCGGGTCAGCCGCAGCTCGGCCAGCGGTGCGCCGGGGCGCGGCGCCTGCACGCCCAGGTCGGCGGCACCCAGCGCGCTGTGCGGCCACAGGCGCTCGGGCATCCACTGCAGCGCGGCCACGCAGGTGCGTGGGCCCAGCAGTGCGGCCAGCGCGGCCATGCGGCCGTCGGACCAGGCGGCGCTGGTGCCATCGGTGGCGATCAGCACCAGCGAGGCATCGTCTTCCAGCAGCATGCTCGGCGACTGCAGCGCGCCGCTGCGGCTGCGCAGCTGCAGGCGGGGCGGCGGGCCGGGCGGGGCTGGCTGCAGTGGCGCTTCGGTCACCAGGGCCAGGCGCCGGAAACGGCGGAAGCCGCCCTGGCGCGCGAGCAGGGTTTCCAGCTCGTCGGCCAGGCCGCGCCACAAGGGCATCGCGGCGCTGTCTTCCACCAGCAGCGTGGCGCTGAAGAAGCGCTCGCGCTCAGGCACCAGCACCGGCGACAACAGGCCGGTGTCGGCCAGGCGCTCGGCGGTGGCGGCTTCGTCGATGACAAAGCGGGTGGCCGAGCGGCGGCGTTTGCCCAGCGGGCGTAGCGCGCGCGCCAGTGCCGGGCCGTCGCGCAGCGCGGGCACGCCGGCCACGCGCAGCGCACGGGCGCGCCAGGCGTCGTCGGCGGTGGGGGCGCCGGCGCGGGCATACACGCCGGCATCGGCTGGCGCTGGCGCTGGCGGTGGCGGTGGCGGCGCGGCGGGCAGTGGCACCTCCACCTCGGGGCCGGTCGGCCGGGCACGCGTAGGCGGCGTCGTGGAAGGGGCGGGCGTCGTCGTCGAGCCCTTGTCGTCCAGTGATGGCGCCTCAGCCGGCACCGGCGTGGCCGCCCCTGGCCCGGGCAGCCAGCGGCTCAGCCATAGCGCGTCCAGCAGCTGCGTGGCGTCGTCGGCCAGGCCGGCGGCCTGCAGCCGCGCCAGCCATGGGCGCAGGTCGGGCGGGTGGCCGGGGGATGACACGGTCAGCGCGCGGGCAGCGGGAACGGGCGAAGCGGTCTCACACGGTCAGCCCAGCGGCTGGGTCACGCGCTTGACCAATCCATCTTTCTGCTCGGCCGGCAGCCCGGCGCGGCCCACCACCAGCAGCACCGCGTTCAGCAGCTGGTCGGTGGCCAGGCGTTCGTTGGCGGCGCGCTGCGCGAAGTCGGCGATGCGCTGCTGCACCTCGGCCGCCAGTTCGCCGTGGAAGTACTCGGCCAGATGGGCCTGCACCACCTGCGTCAGCCGGGCCACGTCCTGGCAGGGGTCAGGCATCTGCAGCCGCAGGCAGCGGCGCAGGAAGGCGGGCGGAAACTC
>NZ_CAXFDV010000866.1:0-7532 GCF_964001545.1 uncultured Aquincola sp. | reverse complement strand
GTCTCCAGTTCATCGCACGTCCTCCAGGGCCACCTTGCGCAGGCCACGCACGGCGTCCACCTCCAGGTCAGCCACCTGCCCGGCCTGCTCCACGCCCAAACGCTGCCACAGGGCCAGCGCCTCGTCCCCATCGTCCAGGCCCGCCAGCAGACCCAGCCGCTGCGACAGCAGCCGGTGCTCTGCCTCCAGGCTTGCCGCGGTCACCGGCCGCGGCCGTGCCATGGCCACGATGGCGGCTTGGCGGAAGGCGCCGACATCGTCGGCCACCAGCGCATCGCAATCGCCAATGAGCCAGCGGTGCTTGCCGCCGGTGGTGCGCCACACCAGCGCGCGGTCACGGGCATCGAATTCGTCCACCCCATGCGATGCCTCGATCACCTCGGGGCCCGACATCGCCAGTCGGCCGATGTCGCTCATCACCACCTGGTCGGCACAGCGCGCCACGATGCCCATGCCGCCGAAGCAACCGTTGGCACCGCCGATGAGCACCACCACCGGAATGCCGGCCGCCCGCACGTCGAGCAGTGCGCGCATCACCTCGGAGACGGCGATCAGGCCCGCGTTGGCTTCATGCAGGCGCACCCCACCGGATTCGGCCAGCAGCAGCACGGCCTGCGGGCGGTCGCGCAGCGCACGGTGCAGCAGGCCCACCAGCTTGGCGCCGTGCACCTCACCGACACCACCGCCCATGAAGCCGCCCTCCTGGGCGGCGACGAACACCGGCTGGCCGGCGAGCAGGGCACGGCCGATGGCCACGCCGTCGTCGAAGGCGCAAGGAACCCCCAGTTGCGCGAGGTGCGGGCTGGTCACCTTCTCGGCCGGCGGCAGCCACTCATGGAAGCTGCCGGGATCGACGATGTGGGCCAGCCGCTCGCGCGCACTGCATTCGGCGTAGGAGACGGCGGCGGTCATGACCGCAGCTCCTGCACGGCCTGATCCAGCCGCAGACTGACGACGGCCGGGGTGGCGCCCATGTCGTGGATGCCGATGCGAACGCCGGACAGGCGGTGCCGGTCATGGAAGTCGCGCACCACCGCTTCCCAGATCTGGCCGAAGCCGCGGGCTGAGGTCTCGATGCGGACTTCGCAGCCCGCGCCCTCGGCGGGCTCCAGCAGGACTTCCAGGTTGCCGGAGCCGACGACCCCGACCAGTACCGGTTTGAAGAGGCCCGCCGGATGGTCACCGGCCAGGCTGTAGTGCAGGCTCTCGAGCCGCGGCGTGATGTCGCTCATGAGGTGCTCCGTCGGTTCACCAGTTGCGGAAGCGCTTGGGCGGCGCATACAGCCCGTGAGAGGCGCGCACGAGATCGCGCATGCTGCGGGCGGCCAGCAGGTTGCGTGTGGCTTCGCGCGGGTCGATGCCCAGGTCTTGCGGGCGCCGGATGACGCCGCGGTCGCGCAGGTTCTCCACCGCGCGGCGGTCACGCGCCAGGCCCACGGCGGTGTAGCCGGCCACGCCGCGAATCGCCTGCTCGCGCTCTTCGTCGGTGCGGCAAAGCAGCAGGTTGGCGATGCCTTCTTCGGTCAGCACGTGGGTGACGTCTTCGCCATAGATCATGATCGGCGGCAAATCCATGCCGGCCTGCTGCTGCAGCTCCCAGGCGTCGAGCTTTTCCACGAAAGCCGGCGCCATGTGCTCGCGAAAGGTCTCCACCATCTGCACCACGAGCTTCTGGCCGCGCGGCGTGCCTGCGGCGCCGCCGCGGCCGGCGCGCGCCTGCTGCCCCGCCTTCAGCCAGGCCGGGCTGGCGTGGCGGCGGCCGCGCGCATCGGCGCCCATGTTGGGCGCGCCCCCAAAGCCGGTGATGCGCCCGAGCGTGGCCGTCGAGCTGTCGCCCTGCAGGTCCATCTGCAGCGTGGAGCCGATGAACAGATCGCAGGCATAGTGGCCTGCAGCCTGGCAGAACGCGCGGTTGCTGCGCAGGCTGCCGTCAGCGCCGGTGAAGAACACGTCGCCGCGGGCGCGAACATACTCCTCCATGCCCAGCTCGGAGCCGAAGGAGTGAACCGTCTTGACCCAACCGGCCTCGATGGCCGGAATGAGCGCCGGATGCGGATTGAGCGCCCAATGGCTGCAGATGCGGCCCTTCAGCCCCAGCGACTCGCCATAGGTGGGCAGCAGCAGCTCGATGGCTGCGGTGTCGAACCCGATGCCGTGGTTCAGCCGCTGCACCCCGTATTCCGCATAAATGCCCTTGATGGCCATCATCGCCATCAACACCTGGATCTCGCTGATCTGCGCCGGGTCGCGGGTAAAGAGCGGCTCGATGAGACTGGGCGTCGGGGCCTGCACCACGAAGTCCACCCAATCGGCCGGGATGTCGACGCGGGGCAGCGCGCCGACCACCTCGTTGACCTGGGCGATGACGATGCCGCCGGCAAAGGCCGTCGCCTCGACGATGGCCGGCGTGTCTTCGGTGTTGGGACCGGTGTACAGGTTGCCGGCGGCATCGGCGGCCTGGGCCGCGATCAGCGACACCTTGGGCGTGAGGTCGACGAAGTAGCGCGCAAACAGCTCCAGGTAGGTGTGTATCGCGCCGATCTCGATGCCGCCGGCCGCCACCAGGCGGGCCAGTCGGGCGCCTTGCGGCCCCGAGAAGCTGAAGTCGAGGCGACGCGCAATGCCGCTCTCGAAGATGTCCAGGTGCTCAGGCAGCGACAGCACCGACTGCACCATGTGCAGCGCGTGCACGCGCGAGACGTCGACATCGGCCAGCGCGCGCGCCAGAAAGTCGGCCTGCTTCTGGTTGTTGCCTTCCAGGCACACGCGGTCGCCCGGCTGCATCACGGCCTCCAGCAGCTCGCCGATGCTGCCGGCCTCGACGTGCTTGCCCGCCCGGGCCTTGCCCAGTGCCTGCGCGGCGCGCGCCAGGCGATCGGTGCGGTCCGCCGCCCTTGTGTTCCAGTTCGTGCGATCCATCGCTGCTGCCTCAACCCACGAATGCCTTGACGGCGAAGAAAAGGACGGAAGGGCCCATCAGGCAGCCCAGCCCGGTGTGGAAGGTGGCCACCAGTGCACCGTAGGGCACCAGCTTGCGGTCGGTGGCCGCCAGGCCGGCCGACACGCCGCTGACGGTGCCCGCCAGGCCGCCGAACACCATGGCCGACCGGGGTGTCTTGAGCCGCAGGAAGCGAGCTGCCACCGGCGTTCCCACCATCACGAGGATGGCTTTGACGAGGCCGGTGGCGATGCTCAAGGCCATCACCTCCGAGCTGGCGCCGATGGCCGCGCCGGTGACCGGCCCCACGATGTAGGTGACCGCGCCGGCGCCGATGGTCGTCATGCTGACGGCGTCGTCATAGCCGAAGGCACGGGCCACGAGAGCGCCGAAGATGAAGGGCAGCACCGTGCCCAGCAGCAGCGAGACGACGCCGATCAAGCCGGCCTTGCGCGCCTCGGTGACCTGCACCTCGAAGGCCGTGGCCACGATGGCGAAGTCGCGGAACATCGCACCGCCCATCAGGCCGATGCCGGCAAACAGCGGCACGTCCGCCAAGCCCTTGTGCCCACCCGAGAGGCGCCCGCCCCACCAGGCCAGCGCCAGCCCGATGACGATGGCGATGGCCGAGCCGTGCACGCGACCCATCGTGAGATGGCGCGACAGCCATCCAGCCAGCAGCACCACGGCGCCCACCAGCGCAAAGGCAGCGACCAGCCCGTTGTGGGCGACGGTTTTTTCGAGCATCTCGATCATGGCCATTCACTCCGTCTTGGCGGCCAGCGCGCCGTCTTGGTGGGCAGTCGCCGGGGTCGGGTCTTCCTCGATCTGCTCGCTGCGGTTGATGGCCGAGATCACCGCGGCACACAGCAGCACCGTGCCGGCAGCGGCGATCACCGCCACCGGACCACCACGCAGTGCGGCGACCATGTCCTGCTGAGCCGCCATCGCCACCACCACCGGGATATACATGGCGCCCCAATACTCGATGCCGGCTTCGGTCAGCCGGGGCAGGCGGTCAGACTTCTGCAGCCACAGCCGGATGCTGATGAGCAGCAGCATGGCAATGCCCACGCCCCCCACGTTGGTCTTCACGCCCAGCAAGGCGCCCAGCGCATCGCCGAAGAAGATGCCAAACAGGTGACAGACCGCCAGCAAGGCGGTGCCATAGATGATCATGAGGTGTCTCCGTCAGGGGCCGTTCTGCGGCGGCTTTGGTTCGATCGGCACTTGCCGGGAACGAACCATATCGGCCGAGGTCCGGCCGCACAATTACGCAGACGGGATGATCCTTACGCGAAGCGTAAGTGCGGCTGTCGTCAGCCGGCCTCGAAGCGCTGTGTGCGACAGGCCGCCAGCAGCGCCAGCAGGTTGGGGTCGCGCTCGCGTGCGCGCAGAAAGCACAGCGCAATGCGCTGGCGGATCCGGTAGTGCGCACTGAGCGGCACCAGGCACACGTTGGCCGGCAGCACGCTGCGCACGCGCCCGGGCAGCAAGGTGTAGCCGATGCCGCCGCTGACCAGGTTCATCAGCGAGAAGATATCGCCGATGGTCATCACCACGCGCGGCGCATGACCGGCCAGCGCGAAAGCTTCGACGAAGCCGCTGTAGGTCACGAAACCCTCACCCAGGCTGACGAAGGGCTCATCGACGCAATCCGCCAGATCCACCTCGCTGCGCCCGGCATAAGGCGACTGCGCGGGCGCCGCAAAGAAGATGTCGTCCTCGAACAGCAATTGCGATTCGACATCCGCCGCATCGGGCGGCAGGCCGATGGCGGCGGCGTCGATGGCGCCGTCGCGCAGCTTGCGCAGCAGGTCGGCATTGGCGCCGAGCACCAGCTCGGTCTGGATGTCCGGCTTGCGCATCTTGAGCGCCATGATGAGGGCGGGCATGGCGCGGTTGGTGAGCGAGTACAACGATCCGATGCGGATGCGGTCGGATGCGTAACCGGCCAGCTCGCGCGTGGCGCGGATGCCGTCGGCCATCGTGCGCAGCACTTCCCGCGCCACATCGGCCAGGGCATGCGCCGCGTCGTTGGGTTGCAGGTTGCGGCCCTCCAGGCGGAAGAGCGTGCAGCGGGTGCCGGTTTCGAGCGAATGCAGCGCGCGGTGCACGCTCACCGGGCTGATGCCCAGGCGCTCTGCGGCCCGCGACAGGCTGCCGCATTCCAGGAACGCCAGCAGGATCTCGAGCTTGCGGAAAGTGATCTCTTCGTCGACGCGCGGCAGCACGGTGGCTCCCCGACCGGTAGGGGCCCGGATGCTAGCCCGAACTCCGCCGGCCGGCCGTGCGGCTCAGCCCCCGCCGCGCCGGTGATGCCGGTTGCTGTGGATCGCCTGTACCGAAGGCGCCTGTGCCAGCACGCGCAGCTGCGGCGGCGTCACTTCCACCACGAAGCTGCCGTTGAGGTCGTTGCGGCGCGCCGCCTCAGCCAGGCCCAGGCTGGACAGGCAGGCCTCCAGGTCGTTCATGTCGCAGGCCGGGTGATCGCTGAGCGGCGCGGCGGCCGCGGCGCGCTGGGTGGCCGGCGGCGGCAGCAGCCCGCCCGGGCCGACGTTGGTGTGCCGCGCGAGCGATGCGGGCGACGGGTCGAGCGGCAGCCGGCGTGCTTCGATGATGACCGAGGTGCGCTCGGCCGCATCGGCCTGGGCCGCGAACTCGACCAGGCTGGCGTCGCGCAAGGCGTGGGGGGTGTGGCTCATGGCAAGGTCCTGGGGCTGCCTACAAAGCGTAAGGGCTGCGGGGGCGGGCTTCAAGCGACGCAGATCAAGCCGCGGGCAGATAGCCCAGCTCCACCGCATTGCCATAGGCCGCCAGCACCGAGAGCTTGCCGTGGCCGTAGCGGTGGTCCTGGCCGTTCTCGCCGCAGTCGGTGACGCTGCCGGTGAGCAGCTGCAGCAGCGCGTCCGACCGGTCCCAGCCGGTGAGCGAGAGCAGCGCCGACTGCTGCTTGGCCGCGGCGGTGCGGCTGAGCAGCAGGGCCAGCGCACCGGCCACGTGGGGCGATGCCATGGAGGTACCGTTCAGGTGCTCCCACTTGTTCTTGCCAATGGCCGAGTACACATGCACGCCGGGCGCGGCCACGTCGGGCTTGGCATACACCAGCGGCAGGTGGCGCGGGTCGATGGCATCCGAGGTTTCCACCACATGGGTGCGGCCGCCGCTGAAGGCAGCGATGCGGCCTTGCACGTCCATCGCGCCGACGGCCAGCGCAAAGAAGTCGTTGCCCGGCGAGCCGCTGGTCTGCGCGCCATCGTTGCCGATGGCCACCACCACCGGCACACCCGCCGCCCGGGCCGCGATCATCGCGGCGGTGTAGGTGTCCAGCACGCCGGGGTCGAAGGTGAGCCCGCCGAGCGACATGTTGATGACCTCGGCACCCTGGGCCACGGCCCATTCCATGCCCTTGAGGATCTGCTCGTCGGTGCCGCCGGTCTTGCCCAGCACCTTGGCCACCAGCAGCTGCGCCTGCGGCGCCATGCCGATCCAGCGCCCGCTGGCCCGGCCACCGGCGATGGTGCCGCATACATGGGTGCCATGGCCGTCGGCGTCCCAGGCCTGGTCGGGGCCCTGCTTGAGCACGCCACCCTTGGCATCGAACTCGGCAAAGCCGACCACCTTGCCTTGCAGGTCGGGGTGGGAGGCGTCGACGCCGGTGTCCAGCACGGCCACCTTGGCGCCCTGCCCGCGGGCGTCGAACGCGCCCCAGCACGACAGGGCGCCCACGTCTTCCAGGCCCCAGGCGTGCGTGACCCAACGTTCCACCTCGGGCGGCAGGGTCTTGGCGCGCAGGCGCGGGGGCACCGGCACGCGCCGGTTGGGAAAGATGGCCAGCACGCCGGGCAGTTCTTTCGGCAGGCGGGCGAGGTCATCGCGGTCGATCTCCATCGCGGCGGCGCCGGCCATGGTCAGCGGGCGCGGCTGACCCCCGACGTCGGACCTGCGGGCCAGGCGCGAAGCCTGGATGAAGGCCGCCGCCTGCAAGGGCGCGATGGCGGCGGCGCCGCTGCGTTTGAGCGCCTGTACCTTCAGCTTCTGCTGCCGCTGCGCCGCGGCCTGCGCCTTGCGCGCCTGGCCGGGGTGCCACGGGGCCGGCAGCAGGTCGGTGGCGCTGGTGATCGCACGCCGCTGCATGGCCGCTTCGGCCGCCCGGCGCAGCGTCTCGGCCAAGCCGTCGGGCTGGCCCTGCACGATGATGCTCAAGGTGCGCTGGCGGCTTTCATCCAGGATGCGCTCGACCTGGCGTTGGATCTTGTGGGGCGTCATTGCGGTCGAGTGTGCATCGCCTCTTGGGGTGGGGTTGTAGGTGTGGGTAACGGGTGCTGGTGGTTGGTTTGTTGTTCGCGAACACCCTTGGTGGCTGTGGGCTGGTTTGCTCCGGGCCGTGCGGGCGGGCCCGGGGGCTTAGCTTCCGCGGTCCGCGCGTGGCGCGGACTGCCCTGCGCTACTCGGGTGGGCGGCCCGCGGCCGAACTCGCTACGTTCGCTGCGCTCCCTGCACTCGGACAACGACCGCGAGTCAGTGCACGAAGCGCGCTGCGCGCGCGGCCACCCACCCTGCGTTGCTCGGCGCTCCAGATGCGCCCCCGGGC
>NZ_CAXFDV010000865.1:0-3035 GCF_964001545.1 uncultured Aquincola sp. | reverse complement strand
TGCGCCCGTTGCAGCAGCACGGCGCGGTCGCGCTCGTTCTGGGTCAGGGCGGCCGCTTCGCGGAAGGCGGTTTCGGCCTCCGCCCGGCGGCCCAGCCGCGTCAACAAGTCGGCCTTGACGCTGAAGAGCCAGGGGTAACGCGCCAGCGCCTTGTCCTGGGCCAATGCTTGCACCATCGGCCAGGCCGCTTCGGCGCCGCGCGCCATGCCCACCGCCACCGCATGGTTCAGGGCCACGACGGGCGACGGTGCGGCGGCCATCAAGGCCTCGTACAGGCGCTCGATCTGCGGCCAGTCGGTGGCTTCCGCCCGCGGCGCACGGGCATGGCAGGCAGCGATGGCGGCCTGCAGCGCATACGGGCCCCAGCCGGGCCCGGCCTCGGCCAGCGCCTGCGCCCGGGCCAGCGCGGCCAGCCCGCGGCGGATCAGCAGCGGGTCCCAGCGGCTGCGGTCCTGGTCGGCCAGCAGCACCGGCGCGCCCTGCGCGTCCACCCGCGCTGCCGCGCGCGAGCTTTGCAGTTCCAGCAGCGCCACCAGGCCTTGCGCCTCCGGCTCCTGGGGCACCAGCGCCGCCAGCACGCGGCCCAGGCGCAGCGCCTCGTCGCACAGCGCGGGGCGCATCCAGTCGGCACCCGCCGTCGCAGCATAGCCTTCGTTGTAGATGAGGTAGATGACGTCGAGCACTGAATCGAGCCGCTCGGTGCGGGCCTCGGCCGGCGGCACCTCGAAGGGCACGCGGGCCGCCGTCAGCGCCCGCTTGGCGCGCACGATGCGCTGGGCCACCGTGGGCTCGGGCACCAGGAAGGCGCGGGCGATCTCGGCGGTGGACAGGCCGCCCAGCAGCTTGAGCGTCAGCGCCACCCGCGCCTCGGTGGGCAGCACCGGGTGGCAGGCGGTGAAGATCAGCCGCAGCAGGTCGTCGCCGATGTCGTCCTGGCGCGCCGCGTCCAGCGCGTCGACGAAATCGGGCACCACATGGGTGCCCAGCGCATCGGCATCGGCGCCCAGTTCTTCATGCCGACGCTGCTGCATGGCCTGCTGGCGCAGGCGGTCGAGCGCACGGTGCCTGGCGGTGGTCATCAGCCAGGCGCCGGGGTTGTCGGGCAGGCCGTCGGCGGGCCAGTGCTCCAGCGCGGCGATGAGGGCGTCCTGCGCCAACTCCTCGGCCAGGCCGACGTCGCGCACCAGGCGGGCGACGGTGGCGATGATCTTCGACGCCTCCAGCCGCCACACCGCCTCGATGGCGCGGTGGGTGGGCGATGCGGCCGGCGGGGGCGTCATCCGGCGGCGGCGGGCGCGGCGGGCGGCGGCGGGAAGTCGCTGTCTTCGTACAGCTCGCGCACCTCGATCTCGGCCGGCACCTTCTCGCCCAGCGGGGCCGGAAAGCGGCGCGCCCATGCCATAGCCTCTTCGCGGCTGCGCACCTGGATGAGCGTGTAGCCGGCGATCAGCTCCTTGGTTTCGGCAAACGGCCCGTCGATCACCTGGCGCCGGCCATCGCCGGGGTAGCGGATGCGCCAGCCGTGGCGGCTCGGCTTGAGGCCATTGCCCTCCAGCAGCACGCCGGCGCGGGCCAGTTCGTCGTGGTAGGCCAGCATGGCGGGCAGCACCGTCTCGTCCTCGGGCAGCGGGTTGCCTTCGGCCTCGGTTTCGGGCGTGGCACGCACGATGATCATGAAACGCATGGTGGGGCTCCTGCGGGCCGGCGTGGCCCGTTCATGCACGACGAATCACCTATCGCCGCTTCGACGCGGCGGGTGCCCCGCCCGGGCCAGCGCCGGGCCGCTCCCAAGCAGGCCCGGGACCCTCTCGGAGGGTGGGGCCGCGTACCCGCGGCACCGGGTGCCCCGTTTCATTTGAAGCAGGGGGCGGCCTCGCGCACTTCCACCGTGCACCACTGGGCCGCCGGGCACTCGGCCGCGATGTCCAAAGCCGCCTCGCGGCTGGGCACCTCGATCAGGAAGAAGCCGCCGACCATCTCCTTGGTCTCGATGAAGGGCCCGTCGATCACGCTGCGGCGGCCTTCGCGCACCTGCAGCCGGGCCGTCTGCGGGCCCATGTCGGCCAGCGATTCGGCCGCCACCAGCACGCCGCGCGATTGCAGCTCGGCCGCGAAGCCCAACATGCGGTCGTAGAGCTGGCGCCCTTGCGCCTCGGTGCGCGTGGCGCGCTGGCCCAGGGGTTCACGGATCAGGAGCACGTACCGCATCTGCCACCTCCGACGACGTTGGTTCGCCATTCTGACGCCCTCGCGTCTTAGGCAAACTCAATCGGTCACATTGTTCTAATGAATCCACGCGATGCCCTGGAACGCCTAAAGTCACTCTCGGTCCACAACCCACCCACAACGAGGAACACACATGTCGCTGATCAACACCCAAGTCCAACCGTTCAAGACCCAGGCGTTCCACAACGGCAAGTTCGTTGACGTGACCGAGCAGACCCTCAAGGGCAAGTGGTCGGTCCTGATCTTCATGCCGGCAGCCTTCACCTTCAACTGCCCGACCGAGATCGAAGACGCGGCCGACAACTACGCCGAGTTCCAGAAGGTCGGCGCCGAGGTGTACATCGTCACCACCGACACGCACTTCTCGCACAAGGTGTGGCACGAAACCTCGCCGGCCGTCGGCAAGGCCAAGTTCCCTCTGGTCGGCGACCCGACCCACGCCCTGACCAACGCCTTCGGCGTGCACATCCCCGAAGAAGGCCTGGCCCTGCGCGGCACCTTCGTGGTGAACCCCGACGGCGTGATCAAGACCATGGAAGTGCACTCCAACGAGATCGCCCGTGACGTCAAGGAAACGCTGCGCAAGCTGAAGGCCGCCCAGTACACCGCCGCCCACCCGGGCCAGGTGTGCCCCGCCAAGTGGAACGAAGGCGCTGCCACCCTGACCCCGTCGCTGGACCTGGTCGGCAAGATCTGACGCCCCACCGATGACGAAGCTGAAGGCCGGCGCCGTGCCGGCCGACCAGGCTTCCCGCGCAGGCCGGCACCGCCGGTTTGCGCAGGCCCGAACCGGGCCCTGTTGAAAACGT
>NZ_CAXFDV010000864.1:0-8599 GCF_964001545.1 uncultured Aquincola sp. | reverse complement strand
GGGCAGCGTGACCATGGGCGATGCTGAGCGCATGCTGATCGTGATGGACATCGAGCGCCTGATGAGCAGCCCCGACATGGGTCTGTTCGACTAAGGCTTACGGCTGCCGCAGCACCTCCGCGCCCTTGGGCGCGGTGAAGCGGAAGGTGTCGTCCGGCAGCGCGGCGTTGGTCTCGAAGCCGTCGAACTGCAGCACCGAGCGCTGGCCGAAGCCGTCCACGATTTCCACCGCCGCCAGCGTCTTGCCGCGGAAACCCACGCGCAATGACTGGAACGCACCGTCCTTCTGCTTGGGCTGGGCCAGCGCCCAGTCCAGGCCGTTGGCGCTGGGCTGCGCACTCAGGTCGAAGTCGGTGTCCAGCGACTTGCCGGCCAGCAAGGCCGCCGGCGTAGCGCCCAGCGCCGCCGACATCGGCCGCACGCTGACCTGGTTCAGGTCCACGTCGTGCAGCCACACCTGCTTGCCATCGCCCACGATCAGCTGCTCGAACGGCTTGGCATAGGCGAAGCGGAAGCGGTCGGGCCGCGAGAACTCGAAGCGGCCGCTCGATGTTTTCTTCTTCGCGCCATCGGGCGAGGTCACGGTCTGGGTGAAGGCGGCACGGCCGCTCTTCACGTCGCGCACGAACTCGCGCAGGGTGTCCACCGCGTCGGCATGGGCCACGGTGGTGGCCAGGCTCAGCACCAGCGCCGCCACCGGCGCCATCAAGGTTCGCAACATCGTCGTCGTCATTCTTCGCGGCGGGGCACCAGCAGGTCCCGGTTGCCGTTGGTGGCCATGCTGGATACGAGGCCCGACTTCTCCATTTGTTCCAGCAGCCGGGCGGCGCGGTTGTAACCGATGCGCAGGTGCCGCTGCACCAGCGAGATGGAGGCGCGCTTGTGCTGCAGCACGATGGCCACCGCCTGGTCGTACATCGGGTCGGCCTCGCCATTGGCTTCGCCGGGCGCGGGCGGCTCGCCGTCTTCGCCACCTTCCAGCGTGCCGCCTTCCAGCAGACCTTCGATGTAGTTGGGCTCGCCCTGGCTCTTGAGGTACTCCACCACGCGGTGCACCTCGTCGTCGCTGACGAAGGCGCCGTGCACACGGATCGGCAGGCCGGTGCCGCTGGGCATGTAGAGCATGTCGCCCATGCCCAGCAGCGCCTCGGCGCCCATCTGGTCGAGGATGGTGCGGCTGTCGATCTTGCTGCTGACCTGGAAGCTCAGCCGGGTGGGGATGTTGGCCTTGATCAGGCCAGTGATGACGTCCACCGACGGCCGCTGCGTGGCCAGGATCAGGTGGATGCCGGCGGCCCGCGCCTTCTGCGCCAGCCGGGCGATCAGCTCTTCGATCTTCTTGCCCACCACCATCATCAGGTCGGCCAGCTCGTCGATCACCACCACGATGAAGGGCAGGCGCTCCAGCGGCTCGGGCTCTTCCTGCGTCAGGCTGAAGGGGTTGCCGATCTTCTCGCCGGCGGCGGTGGCCTCGTCGATCTTCTTGTTGTAGCCGGCCAGGTTGCGCACGCCCAGCTTGCTCATCAGCTTGTAGCGGCGCTCCATCTCGGCCACGCACCAGTTGAGCGCGTTGCCGGCCTGCTTCATGTCCGTCACCACCGGGCACAGCAGGTGGGGGATGCCCTCGTAGACGCTCATCTCGAGCATCTTGGGGTCGATCAGGATCAGGCGCACATCGCGCGCCTCGGCCTTGTACAGCAGGCTGAGGATCATCGCGTTGATGCCCACCGACTTGCCCGAGCCGGTCGTGCCGGCCACCAGGCAGTGCGGCATCTTGGCCAGGTCGGCCACCACCGGCGCACCGATGATGTCCTTGCCCAGGCCCATGGTCAGCTGGGAGGCCGCATCGGCATACACCTGCGAGCCCAGGATCTCGGCCAGGCGGATGGTCTGGCGCTTGGCGTTGGGCAGCTCCAGCGCCATGTAGTTCTTGCCCGGGATGGTCTCGACCACGCGGATGCTGACCAGGCTGAGCGAGCGCGCCAGGTCCTTGGCCAGGTTGACCACCTGCGAGCCCTTGACGCCGGTGGCCGGCTCGATCTCGTAGCGGGTGATCACCGGGCCCGGGGAAGCTGCCACCACCCGCACCTCGACGCCGAAGTCCTTCAACTTCTTCTCGATCATGCGGCTGGTCATCTCCAGCGTCTCGGGCGTCACGGTTTCCATGCGGCCTGGCGCGGCGTCCAGCAGGTCGACCTGCGGCAGCTTGGTGTCGCTCAGCTCGCGGAACAGCGGCTTTTGCCGCTCCTTGGCCACGCGGGTGCTCTTGGGCACTTCCACCATCGTCGGCTCGATGAGGATGGGCGCGTGGTCTTCCACCACTTGGCGCTCCACCTCCACCGTCTCGTCGCGCTCACGCTGGGCCTGCTCGCCGATGCGCTGGTCTTCGGCGCGCTCGCGCCGCACCTGCTGGCGCACCCGCAGGCTCTCGATCAGGGTGCCCAGGCGCTCGGCCACACGCAGCCACGAAAAGCGCAGCGCCAGCGCCATGCCGCCCACCAGCGCCGCGATCCACAGCACGCCGGAGCCGGCAAAGCCCAGCCACTTCATCGACAAGGGGCCGAGCAAAAAGCCGATCACGCCGCCGGCCGGACCGGGCAGCGAATCTTCAAAACGGTAGAGGCGCGTCCACTCCAGCGCGGTGCTGGCCGCCATCAGCAGCGCCAGGCCGATCCAGAAGCGGGGCAGGCCTTCGGGCGGGTCCACGTCGCCACGCAGGCCCCGCATCAGCGCGGCCAGCCAGGCGCGCGCGGCCACCACCGGCAGCCACCACACCGAATGGCCGAACAGGTACAGCGCGCAGTCCGAAGCCCAGGCGCCCAGCAGGCCGGCCTTGTTGTGCAACGGCCCGCCCGCGCCCGAGGTGGAAAAGCCGGGGTCGGCCGGGTGGTGCGTGACCAGCGCCAGCACGCCCAGCAGCCACAGCAGGCCACCGACGATGAGCACCAGCTGCAGGCGCAGCCGCAGGCTGACCTCGCGATTGGCGATGCCTTCGCCGCCCGAAGCGGCGGCCTTGGAGGAAGAAGCGGCAGCGGCGGCCCCACGGGCCGAGCCGCGGGTGGTAGCCGCACCGGGTTCGGTGCGCAGGGACCCTAACGGAAACGTCATGGGGCGGGATTGTGGCGCATCGCGCCCCCGCACCCGGCGCGCAGCCTCACTGCTGCGGGGCCGTTTCCTTGATGATCACCGAGCCGTTTTCCTGGGTCTCGATGACGCCGCGCTCCTCGAGATCCTTCATCACGCGGCTGACCATCTCGCGCGAGGCACCGACCACCTTGGCCATGTCCTGCCGAGACACCTTGTTGCGAATCAGTTGCACGCCGTTGACCTCTTCGGCCATTTCCAGCAGCGTGCGCGCCACACGGCCGTACACGTCCAGCAACGCCAGCGACTCGATCTGGCGGTCGGCGCTGCGCAGGCGCTGCACCAAGCCGCGCATGATGGCGTAGGCCAGGCTGGAGTTCTCGGGCAGGCAGCGCGCGAATTCGGCGCGGCCCAGGATCAGCATGTCGGTCTGGATCTCGGCGCGCACCGTGGCCGAATGCGGCTCGTTGTCGATCAGGCTCATCTCACCCACGTAGTCGCCCGCCTCCAGCACCGCCAGGATCACTTCGCGGCCCCGTTGGTCGGCCGTGAGCACACGGGCGCGGCCGTTGAGCAGGATGAACAGCGCATTGCTCTTGCGGCCCTGCTCCACCACCAGTTCGCCACGGCGGAAACGTCGCTTGACGACGCTGTCGGCAATGGCCTGCGCCTGCTCGTTGGTCAGCAGCGAAAAGAGCGGCACACGGCGAATCAGATCTAGGTTCGAGAGCATGGACATGGGCGGACTCCTGCGTCGGTGGTTGTTACTTATCGGCGTGCGACGCTATGGGGTTGAGGGGGCTGCCTACAATTTCACTATTGTGCCCATTGACAAGCTTGCGCAAGGGGCGCGCACCCCCATGACACACTGAGGGCGGCGCCTCACAACGGCCCACGCCCGTCCCGCGCCGACACACGCGTTACCCGGAAAGCTCCATGACTGCCAACACGAACCACGCCCAGGTGCTGATCCTGGGCTCCGGCCCTGCCGGCTACACCGCCGCCATCTACGCGGCACGCGCCAACCTCAAGCCCATGCTGGTCACCGGCCTGGCCCAGGGCGGCCAGCTGATGACCACCACCGAAGTGGACAACTGGCCCGCCGACGTGGCCGGCGTGATGGGCCCGGACCTGATGCAGCGCTTCCAGCAGCATGCCGAGCGTTTCAACACCCAGATCGTGTTCGACCACATCAACGAGGTGGACCTGGCCCAGCGCCCGTTCACTCTCAAGGGCGACAGCGGCACCTACACCTGCGACACGCTGATCATCGCCACCGGCGCCAGCGCCAAGTACCTGGGCCTGCCCAGCGAGCAGGCCTTCATGGGCCGCGGCGTCAGCGGCTGCGCCACCTGCGACGGCTTCTTCTACCGCGGCCAGGAAGTGTGCGTGGTGGGCGGCGGCAACACGGCGGTGGAAGAGGCGCTGTACCTGTCCAACATCGCCACCAAGGTGCATCTCATCCACCGCCGCGACAAGTTCCGCGCCGAAGCCATCCTGGTCGACAAGCTGATGGAGAAGGTGGCCGCCGGCAAGATGGAGCTGCACCTGTTCCAGCAGCTGGACGAAGTGCTGGGCGACAACACCGGCGTGACCGGCGTGCGCCTGCGCAACACCGAAGACGGCAGCACCCGCGAGTTGCCGGTCAAGGGCTGCTTCATCGCCATCGGCCACCAGCCCAACACCGACATCTTCAAGGGCCAGATCGAGATGAAGGACGGCTACATCGTCACCCGCTCGGGCCTGGAAGGCTTTGCCACCATGACCACCGTGCCGGGCGTGTTCGCGGCCGGCGACGTGCAGGACCACATCTACCGCCAAGCCATCACCAGCGCGGGCACCGGCTGCATGGCTGCGCTTGACGCACAACGCTTCTTGGAGCAGTCCGCGTAAGCGTGCTATACTCGCGGTCTTTGCCGGATCCTCGGCTGAACCGCACATTTAACGGAGAAGCGTCGTCATGGCACGCGTCTGTCAAGTAACGGGCAAGGGCCCGATGACGGGAAACAATGTTTCCCACGCCAACAACAAGACCAAGCGTCGCTGGCTGCCCAACCTGCAGTACCGCCGCTTCTGGCTTGAAACCGAGAACCGTTGGGTGCGCCTGCGCATTTCCAACGCGGCTCTGCGGCTGATCGACAAGGTCGGTATCGACCAGGTCGTCGCCGACCTGCGCGCCAAGGGCGCCCTGTAAACCCTAGGAGCAGCTCATGGCCACCAAAGGCGGACGCGAAAAGATCAAGCTGGAATCCACTGCCGGCACCGGTCACTTCTACACCACGAACAAGAACAAGAAGACCACGCCTGAAAAGCTGGAATTCCTGAAGTTCGACCCCAAGGCACGCAAGCACGTGCTGTACAAGGAAACCAAGCTGAAGTGATCTTCAGCCCGGTTCCCCCACAAGGCCGCTCTCGAGCGGCCTTTGTTTTGGGCGCCGCTTGGATGCCTGCGCCATTCCGATACAGCAACAGCGCGTCACCATGCCTCGTCCCGTCAAACATTTCCTGATTGCGCTTATCGTGTTCGTCGCTGAAGTCATGGTGGCAACCCGCTTTGCGCACGTGGGGTGGATCCGGTCATTTCTCAGCGATTTCCTGGTGGTGATCCTGATCTACCACCTCGTCCAATCGGTCCGAGAAGTCCCGCCACGACGCCTGGCCATCGCGGTGTTTCTGTTCGCCTGTGTGGTCGAAACAGCCCAATACTTCCACGTTGCCGACTTGCTCGGGTTTCATCGGCCGAGCCTCATTCGTACCCTCATAGGGACGAGCTTCAGCTGGACAGACATCCTCATGTATCTGGCCGGGTGCATGACGTCGTACTTTGTTGATCAGCATTTCATGCGCCAACTGCGACACCACCCGGCGTCCGTGTCCGCGCCGGGCGATTCGAGCGGTTGAGGTCAGCAGAGTCGGCGCACGCCCAGGCTGCCAAGCGAGTCGCGGTCAGCACGGTCTCGAGCAGGTGGCTGCTGCCGCGCCACCAGCGGCTGCTGCTGGCGGCCGGTACGAGGCTGACAATCGGGTGGCAGAAGCGGCCACCCGACGCCCCTGGGCCACGTCGTCCGCGACGAGCACAGAGCGGCCCAGGGCAACTCCCTGTCCGTCGATGGCCGCCTGCAACATGGCGGCATCGTCGCCGATGGTCGGGCCCGCGGTGCCGCCGGTGACGACAGCCCTGCTGCCCGGAACCAGGTCAGCCGTTCTTCGGCGATGACGGAGTGCAGCGATGTGGCACCCAGCACATCGGCGGGACGCTTGAGGGCCTGGGCCAGGCCGGGCGTCAAGCCCAGCGGGCGCACCATGAAAAAAAAGGGAGCCGCTGGCTCCCCTTCTTTCTGCCCCTCGCGGGGCCGCCGATCGCTCAGGCGCGCGCAGCGCGCAGCTTGGTCGAGAACTCCTGCAGCGCGGTGATGCCGCTTTCTTCGGCGCGCTTGCACCAGGCCTGCAGGTCGACCACCAGCTGTTCGGCCGACACGTTGGTACGCGTCCAGAGCTGGCGCAGCTCTTCGCGCATGGTCACCAGCTTGGTCAGCGACGGGCTTTGCGCCATCGCGCCAGCCACGTGGGCCTTCACGCCGTGCGGGATCTTGTCGTCGTCGCGGTGCAGCCAGCGCTTGGCCAGGCGCATCTCGGTCCAGCGGGCGGAATTCTGGGCGCCCTGCTGCTTCAGGTGCTCCAGCTCCAGCGCGCAGGCGCGGCGCAGCTCCTTGGCGTACGAGGCCATGACCTCGTAGCGGTTGGCGATCACCGCCTCCAGCGTCTTGTCGTCGGCCACCGGCTTGACCTGGCCCAGCTTGAGCTGCGGCGCGGTCTTGCGCACCTTGGCCCAGCCGATCATCTCCATCGCGCGGATGTAGCCCCAGCCGATGTCGAACTCGTACTTCTTGATCGAGAACTTGGCCGAGGTGGGGTAGGTGTGGTGGTTGTTGTGCAGCTCTTCGCCGCCAATGATGATGCCCCAGGGCGACACATTGGTCGAAGCGTCCACCGCCTCGAAATTGCGGTAGCCCCAGTAGTGGCCGATGCCGTTGATGATGCCGGCTGCGTTGATCGGGATCCACAGCATCTGCACCGCCCAGATGGTCAGGCCGATGGCGCCGAACAGGAACACGTTGACCAGCAGCATCAGGCCCACGCCCTGCCAGGAGTAGCGGCTGTACAGGTTGCGCTCGATCCAGTCGTCAGGCACGCCGCGGCCGTACTTCTCCACGGTCTCGGCATTCTTGGCCTCGGCGCGGTACAGCTCGGCACCTTCCAGCAGCACCTTCTTGATGCCGCGGGTCTGCGGGCTGTGCGGGTCTTCGTCCGTCTCGCACTTGGCGTGGTGCTTGCGATGGATGGCCACCCATTGCTTGGTGACCATGCCGGTGGTGAGCCACAGCCACAGGCGGAAGAAATGCTGCGGCACGGGGCCGAGATCCAGCGCCCGGTGGGCCTGGCTGCGGTGCAGGAAGATCGTGACCGCCGCGATCGTGATGTGGGTGACCACCAACGTGTAGGCCAGCACCTGCCACCAGGACGCGTCCAGCACGCCGTGCGCCAGCCCATCGACGACTGCGCTCCACACCGTCATCAAACCATTCATTGAGAACCTTTCCAAGAACCTGCCGATTGTAGGTGGCGCACCGTGCTACGCACCCGTGGAACTACATAGCGAGCACGGTGCTTTTGGTGCCCACGCCACAGCCGATCGCGGCAGATCGACCCCAAATTGCGGCAGATCAACGCGACAGCTGCTCAGACCCCGAAATCTCAGCGTCGTTCCCAGACGGCGGCAAAAAAGCCGTCGGTGGCATGCCGGTGGGGCCACAGGCGCAGGTACGGACCCGACACCAGGCTCTCCCAGCCCTCGACCTTGGCTGCCTGCAGCAGGTCGCCCACCGCCACCGGTGCCCATTCACGCTCGAACTCGGCGCTGAAGGCGGCGGCGATGTCCTCGTTTTCCGAGGCCATCAGGCTGCAGGTGGCGTACACCAGCCGGCCGCCTTGCTTGAGCAGGCGCGCCGCGCCCCGCAGGATGGACGCCTGCTGCGTGCGCAGCGCCGCCAGCGTGGCCGGCGACTGGCGCCATTTCAGGTCGGGGTTGCGGCGCAACGTGCCCAGGCCGGAGCAAGGCGCGTCCACCAGCACCCGGTCGATCTTGCCGGCCAGGCGCTTGATGCGCTCGTCTCGCTCGTGCGCGATCTGCGCCGGGTACACGTTCGACAGGCCACTGCGCGCCAGCCGCGGTTTCAGCGAATCCAGCCGATGGCCGGACACGTCGAAGGCGTACAGGCGGCCGGTGTTGCGCATCGCCGCACCCAGCGCGAGCGTCTTGCCGCCGGCACCGGCGCAGAAATCGACCACCATCTCGCCGCGCTTGGCGTCGGTGATCAGTGCCAGCAGCTGGCTGCCTTCATCCTGCACCTCCACCCCGCCGCCGGTGAACACGTCCAGCTTGTTCAGCGCCGGCTTGCCTTCGATGCGCAGGCCCCAGGGCGAATACGGGGTGTCGGTGGCTTCGATGCCGGCG
>NZ_CAXFDV010000863.1:0-14455 GCF_964001545.1 uncultured Aquincola sp. | reverse complement strand
GACATGGACGACCGGCCGGTCACTGAACCGCAAGCGGAGCATGTCATCCAGAACGATCGTGAACGCTTGGCCGTCATCGGCGCAGATGAACAAGGCCGTACCGTGGTCCGATTCCAGCGCTCGCTGACCGACCACCAGCGTGAGGCCCTTGCGGCGGTGCTCAGGCAATTCTTTGGCGTGGCAGGTCAGTAGCTGCCGGGGGGTTGGACAGGAAGAGGGGGTTGGACGGTCCAACCCCTTTTTTTTGGCTGCGCGCGCAGAGGTGCCGGTGCTTGGCGGATGGTCCGCCTGAAGGGGCTCAGGCGAAGGACCCGGAGGCCCATGGAGCCATGCCGACGCGCTGGCGTCGTAGCGTAGCGCTCGTACCGTCACCGTGCGTACTCGGACAAGGCTAAACACGGTGGGCTGGCGCGTCGCCAATCCTGGGCGACTTCCCGAAGCGGAAGCGGTTCCTCTGCCGGCGCACTAGGTGTGCCCGCAGCGACGTTGAACCGCCAACGCCATTGCCAGATAAGTCGGGAGCAGCACGAAGGCGGTGCTAGCGCGCGGCGATTGCTGGTGAGCGTGCAACTCAGGCCTTTCAGGCGCCGTGGACCGTCGCATCGGCCGTGGCACTTGGCCGCGGCGCTTGATGGCGGAGGACCAAGGCTGCGGAGCCAGAGGGCAGGTGGCGATGCCGCCAACCCGGTGCTATCTCCTCGGCGTCGAAGAGGCTCATTTGGCGTCTAAGCGCCGAACATGGTCGAGGTTGGCGGCATCTGGCCCGCGCTGATCGAGTGCCAAAGCGGCCGCGCTGTACAGCGTTCGAAGGTGGCCTACCCCCCATTCACTGTTTGCATCACGCCTGCGAATGCAGAGCCCACTGAGCGGCTCTCACTCAGCACCCGTCGGACGGCAGCCGCCCCGCCTGGCCCCACAAAGCGACGCCACAAAAGCGCCCGGCGTCGTAGGCGATCGCCTTGGCCGCCGCGTGACGTCGCTGAACGTCGGGACGGAAACAGTGAAGGCAAGCGGGGGTTGGACGGTCCAACCCTTTCCGTTGCTGCGCCCGGAAAGCGTCAAGGGCGTTCCTGAAAAGTCTCCACCAGGCCGTATGGGCGGCGGTGCCAGGCGGCAGCCGGCCTCCACAGGTTCTGTGAGAGCGGCGGAAGGGACGTGACCCGCCCGTTCTACTCTAGAGCGGGGCGCCCGTCTTCCTGCCGCCTGGGCTGCTGACCCGCATGCCCTCGGTCAGTCGATCGGACGCAACAGCAGAGGCTTTCGCGCGTGCCCACTCTCTCATCCAATGAAGGGTCGCCCGCGCACTGACCCCTGAGCAGCGGCTGCGCTTTGTCGCAGTGTCGACCGCCATCCAGCCCTCGTCAGCCCTCCAACCAAAAAGCGCGAAATCTTTCAGCGTCGCTCGCCTGAGGCCTCAGCGCCTGACGTGTCAGCCGCCGACGGCTACAAACGCTGCAGCAGCTTCCGCTCCTCTCAGCGCCCCGGGCAACGCACGTTGCGGCGGAAGGTGGCCGCTCAGCGCCAAGCCAATCAAGTTCTCGCCCGAATCTGCCTTCCCGAAAACTCTCCGCCCCTGCGCCCATCCGGCTACCGCGTTGGCGCCTCCCAGCCGTCGAGCCAGTACCAAAGTACACTCAGCTCAGTAATCAACCCCCTATAAAACCGACGGCAAATTCTCGGCTTCCTGCATGGACGCGCTTTTTCCCCCCTCGTCGCCTCTGTACGGCCCCGCCGCCCCCCCGGGCGCCACCGTGCGGCTGCACCCCAGCCACTTCGCCTTCATGCGCGCGCTGGTGCAGGGCGTGGCACTGCGCGACGCCTGGGTGCGCTACCTGCAGCCGGGCAACGATGCGCCGCCGGAGCCGGCGCGCATGCGCTCGACGGTGCAGACGATCCGCGATGCCTTCGCGGCGGCCGCCCGACGGGAGCGGCGGCATGGCATCGCGCGGCTGGTGCTGGTCGACCTTCAACGGGTGCCCGACGATGCGGCCGCCCTGCCCAGCCTGGGAGCATTCGCGGCCGAGCGCGGGCTGGAAGACTTCTCCGAGGCCGAGCAGCTGGAGGCCTACCAGGCCGCGCACGGACGGGCGGTGCAGAGGCTGGGTCGCCGCGCACGCCTGGTCGCGCGCCAGCTGGAAGCGCTGCGGTGGCTGGAATCGCTCAGCACGCGGCCCCCGGCGCTGGACGATCCAGTGGACGCCTGGCTCGACCCCCGGCTGGCCGACCGCCTGATGGCGGCGGGCCTGCTCACGCTGCGGCAGTTGAAGCAGCGTGTCGAAGGGGCCACCGGGCGGTGGTGGCGACCGGTGCGGGGCGTCGGTGCGCTGAAGGCGGCGCGCATCGAGCAATGGCTGCGTGACCAGGCGGGCGCCTGGCGTGAGGAGCCCGCCCTGTGTCCCGCGGCCGGCACCCCCGTGCCGCTGGACCATTTCCAGCCCCCACCCGCGCTCGATGGCCGTCTCGGCCGATTTCGCCAGCCGCTGGCGCTGTCGTTGCTGGGCGCGACCACCGATCGCGAGGCCGTGATGGCCTGGCTGCACGGCAAGGCCGCCGCGTCGCCGCACACGCAGCGGGCCTACCGGCGGGAAGTCGAGCGCTTCTGGCTCTGGGCCGTGCTGCTGCGCGGCATCGCGTTGTCGTCGGTGGCCGTGGCCGACGTGCAGGCCTACCTGCACTTCGTGCGCCACCCGCAACCCCAGGACACCTGGTGCGGGCCGCGCCACCAGCCAAGGTCATCACCGCTGTGGCGACCCTTTGAAGGACCGCTGTCGGCCGGCGCCCGGCGGCAGACGATCACCATCCTGCGCAACCTGTACGCCTTCTGGCGGGCGCAGGGCCATGTCAGCGCCAATCCTTGGGAGGGCGCCGCCGCAGGCTGCACGCCCCGCCCGGCGCTGGATGCCGGGCGCAGCCTGTCGGCCCGCCAGTGCGGCTGGGTCGCGCGGCGTCTGCACCGCCTGCCCGACACCGCGGCCACGCTGCGGCTGCGGCTGGCCTGGGGGCTGATGCAGGGCCTCGGGCTTCGGCTGTCGGAAGCCGTGGAGGCGCGCCTGGGCGACCTGCAGGCGCAAGACGCCGCCGACACCGACGCGCTGTGGCTGCGCATCCGCGCGCCCGGTGCCCGCGGCAGGGAACTGCCGGTGCCCGCCGGCTGGGCCGCGCTGTTGCGCGCCTCCTTGGCCGGCCGCGGGCTGCTGCAAGACCCGTTGCACCCCGCCCAGGCCGACGTGCCATTGCTGGGCCAGGCCGCGGACTTCAGCCTGCGCGCCCCCGCTCTGGCTGCCGGCCGCGCCATCGATCCCCGCCAAGGCATCGCCGCGCCCACGCTGGCCGATCAAATCAAGCGCCTGTTTCGTCAATGCGCTGCCGATGCGGCTGCCGCGGGCGAGACGGCCGACGCGCAGGCCCTGCGCCGCGCCAGCAGCCATTGGCTGCGCCACACCCATGGCGTGCAGGCGCTGGCGCAGGGGCTGCCGCTGGACACGGCGCAAGGGCGCTTGGGCCATGCCTCACCCTCCGTCACCGCGCTGTACCAACGGCGGGCGGCTGCAGGCCAGAATCGCCCGGTCACCCCGCCTCACTGAAAGCCCGCGACATGATCCGCTGCCCTTTGCCTTTCCAGTGCCCCGCCTCGATGCCCGCCGGGAGCGGCCGATGAGCGCGCCCCGCCGGATCGCCATCGTCGGCGCCGGCGCCATCGGCGGCTTTCTGGGCACCCGGCTGGCGATGGCCGGCCACCAGGTGAGCGCACTGGCGCGGGGCGATACCTTGCAGGCCTTGCAGCAGCAAGGCTGGCGTCTGCGTGAAGCGGGCGAGCTGCACCAGGCCCCCTGCGCAGCGGCGTCCGCCGACACGGCCGCGCTGGGTCCGCAAGACCTGGTGGTGGTGGCCGTCAAGGGTCCGGCCCTGGCCGCGGTGGCGGGCCAGCTGGCGCCGCTGCTGGCCGAGCACACGGTGGTGCTGCCCGCGATGAACGGCGTGCCCTGGTGGTTCGTGCAAGGCCTGCCGGGCATCGGCCAGGCGCCGCTCGACAGCGTCGATCCCGGCGGCCACATCGGCGCCGCCATCGCCTTGCCGCGTGTGCTGGGCTGTGTGGTGCATGCCGCCACCGGCACCAGCGCGCCCGGCGTGGTGGAACACCGCATGGGGCAGGGCCTGATCGTCGGTGAGCCGGCGGGCGGTGAATCCAGCCGCGCCAACGACTGGGCCGGCGTGCTGCGGGCAGCCGGCTTCGAGGCCACGGCCTCGCCGCGCATCCGCTACGACATCTGGTTCAAGCTGTGGGGCAACCTCACGATGAACCCGGTGTCGGCCATCACCGGCGCCACGGTCGACCGCGTGCTCGACGACCCGCTCGTGCGCGCCTTCTGTTCGGCCGCGATGCAGGAGGCGGCCGACATCGGCCGGCGCATCGGCTGCGCCATCGACCAGGCGCCCGAAGACCGCCATGCGGTCACGCGCAAGCTGGGCGCCATTTCCACCTCGATGTTGCAGGACGTGCAGGCCGGCCGGCCGATGGAGCTGGACGCCATCGTCGGCGCGGTGCACGAGCTGGGCCGCCGCGTGGGCGTGCCTACGCCGAACGTGGATGCGCTGCTGGGGCTGGCGCGGCTCTTCGGGCGGGTGAAGGGGCTGTATCCCGCGTGAATGGCCACGGCAGACGAAGACGGATCCGCAAGCAAACCCGAAGACTCATCGAAAAGATGAAGTGAGACAATCACTTGCGGAACATTTCGCATCCGCAAAGCAAGGCGCACATGATCCGGCACCCTTCGCAGATGGAGCCGCTGCTTCCGCAAGACGCCCAAGCCGGTCAGGTGTTGGAGCTCGCGCACGACTTGCGCGTGGAAGCCACACGGCTGACCGGCGCCTGCCAGAGCGGCGCCAGTGCCGAACTGGCCCAGCTGCTCGGTGCGATGAACTCGTACTACTCCAACAAGATCGAGGGCGAGCACACACGCCCTCTGGAGATCGAGCAAGCTTTGTCGCACGACTTTTCGCAGGACGCCGACAAGGCGCGGCTTCAACGTCTGGCGGTCGCCCACATGGCGACAGAGAACTGGATTCACGAGCAAGCGCCCGACGTGGCGGCCTGCTATGCACCAGACTTCTTGTGCAACATCCACCGCCATCTGTTTGTCCAGCTCAGCGACGCCGACCGTATCGTGCGGCTGCTCGACGCACAAGGCGCCGTCACTGAAGAACTGATCGTCACGCCAGGGCAGCTCCGCAGCCGCCAAGTGCGCATCCAGCACCATGTCGCCCCTGCTGCAGATGCGGTGCCTGCCTTGCTGGCGAGGTGGTCCGCCGTCTACGCCGGCACCCGTCGCGGCGAGCTGCAGGTCGTGGCGGCCGCCGCAGCTCACCACCGCCTGGTGTGGATTCACCCGTTCGCCGACGGCAACGGCCGCGTCTCGCGCCTGCACAGCCTGGCGGTGATGGGCGCCATGGGCTTGACGGGCGGCCTGTGGTCGCCGCTGCGGGGCCTGGCGCGGCAGGCCGATCGCTACAGCGAGCATCTGGGCAATGCCGACCTGCCGCGCCAGGGCGACCTGGATGGTCGCGGGCAGTTGAGCGAGCGCATGCTGCTGGCATGGATCACCTTCTTCCTGCAGGTGTGCCTGGATCAAGTGCGGTTCATGGCCCGCATGCTGAACCTGCGCGACATGCAGGACCGCCTGGGCGCGCTGCTCGCGCACGAAGCGCACGTGGTACGCCGAGGTGTGCGGCTGGAAGCCTTGCGGCCCTTGCACTACCTGTTTGCTACCCAGGGTGAACTGTCGCGCGGCGACTTCGCCAGCATGACCGGCCTGGGCGAGCGCACAGCTACCACGCTGATCGGCAAGCTGTTGGACGCCGGCCTGCTGCGCTCCGATTCGCCACGCGGGCCGGTGCGCTTCGGCATCCCGCTGAATGCGCTGCGCTTTCTCTTCCCCAGCCTGTGGCCAGAGGCAGAAGCCGACGCAGCAGCCGAAGCAGCGCCCAAGTAGCTCAGTGCAACTTCACCGGCGGCCCCGTGCGCGCCATCAGCCAGCCGCCGATGGTGGCCAGGGCGGTGCGCAGCGGGCCGTGCAGCGTGGCCATGTGCTGGCGTTGCAGGCCCCAGTAGGCCCAGCGGGCCAGCAGGCCATCGAGGTTGAAGCCGCCGCCCTGGCCCGGGGTGACCAGGCGGCCCACCGCATGGCGGCGGCCGATCGACACCAGTGAGCCCTTGTCGTCGAAGCGGAAGGCCGGCAGCGGCTCGCCGCGGATGAAGCCGGGCAGGGCGGCGGCCAGCATCTCGGCCTGCTGGTGCGCGGCCTGCGCGCGGGGCGGCACCGCCGGGCCGCCGGGCTGCGGCGTGCACCAGGCGCAATCGCCCATGGCCAGCACGCGGGGGTCCAGCGTGGTCTGCAGCGTGGGCAGCACCTCCAGCTGGCCGCTGCGCGTCAGGGCCAGCCCGTCCAGCTGCTGCAGCACCTGCGGCCCGCGGATGCCGGCGGCCCACACCGTCAGGTCGGCGGGCAGGCTTTGGTCGCCCAGCAGCACGCTGCTGGCGGTCACGCCCGTCACCTTGACGCCGGTGCGCACGTCGATGCCGCGCCGCTGCAAGTCGGCCTGCGCCTGTGCGGCCACCGCTTCAGGCAGGGCGGCCAGCAGGCGCGGGCCGGCTTCCAGCAGGTGGATGCGCACCGGCAGCCCATCAGCGCGGGCGGGGGCCGAGCCGCCCAGGTGCGGCACGAAGCCGGCCAGCGCCGACAGCGTTTCCATCAGCTCGGCCGCCAGCTCCACGCCGGTGGCGCCGCCCCCGACGATGGCGATGCGCACCGGCGTGCGCTCGCGCTGGCTCACGGCCTGCAGCTCGTTGCGTGCCCACAGCGACAGCAGCCTTCGATGGAAGCGCCGGGCGTCGTCGGCGGTGTCCAGCGCCACCGCATGCTCGGCCACGCCGGGCGTGCCGAAGTCGTTGACGACGCTGCCCAGCGCCAGCACCACGGTGTCGTAAGGCACCGCCCGGCGCGGCGCCACGGTGTGGCCGTCGTCGTCCAGCAGCGGCGCCAGCCACAGCTGCCGTGCGCTGCGGTCCATGCGCTCCAGCCGCCCCAGGTGAAAGCGAAAGCCGTGGCGCTGGGCCTGCTGCAGGTAGTCGGTTTCCTGGTCGGGGCCGCCCAGCGTGCCGGCCGCCAGCTCGTGCAGCTGCGGCTTCCACACATGGGTCAGGGCGGCGTCGATCAGCGTCAGCTCGATCGGCAAGTCGGGCCCCAGCCGCTGGCCCAGCCGGGCCGCCAGCTGCAGGCCGCCGGCGCCGCCGCCGACGATCACCAGGCGATGGCGGCCCGAGGGCGGTGCCGCGTCAGCATGCAGAGATTCAGTCATGCCGCTGCTGCGGCAAACACGATGCCTTTCAACGGCCGCCCCCTCAGGCCGAAGGCTGGAAGGCGTAGCCGTTGCCGGCCGGCGCCATGCGGCCGAAGCCCGGGAAGGGATAGTGGAAGCCGCCCATCATCGCGTTGCCGGCGGTGATGCGCTGGAACACCGCGCGCCGTGTCTGGCGGGCCTTCTCCGCATCCATGTCGAAGGTGACGGCCCAGTCGGGGTTGCGCGCGAACAGCGCCGGCACGTTGGTCAGGTCGGCCACGTAGAAGAACTTCTGCCCGGCCGAGGTCAGCTCGAACAGCGTGTGCCCCGGCGTGTGGCCATAAGCCGCGACCGAGCGGATGCCGGGCAGGATCTCCACGTCGGCCTCGAAGCGCTGCAGCTTGTCGGCCGGCATGTTGCCGAAGGTGCGGCGCACGTTCTCGAAGGCGCCCTTCATGCCGGCGGGCGCCGCGCTCATCTGCGCATCGTCCATCCAGAAGGCGTATTCGGCCGCCGGCACCATCACCCGGGCGTTGGCAAACACCAGCTCGCCCGCCTTGTTGCGGATGCCGTTGATGTGGTCGCCGTGGAAGTGCGAGATCAGCACGTTGTCGATGTCGGTGGGCGCAAAGCCCGCCGCGCGCAGCTGCTGCAGCAGCTTGCCGGTGGTGGGGCCGCCGAATTCGCCCAGGCCGGTGTCCACCAGCGTGCGCTTGCCGCCGCTGATGATCAGGAAGGGCGTGTACGGCACGTCGATGTAGTCGGTGGGCAGGTTCTGCGAAGCCAGCAGCGCCTTCACCTCGGCCAGCGGCGCGTTCTTCACGAATTCGGCGGCCAGCGGTCGGCGGGTGATGCCGTCCAGCAGCGAGATCACTTCCACCTCGCCCACCTTCATGCGCGCAAAGCCGGTGGCGGGCAGGGCGGGCGTGCCCAGGTCGGGCGCGTTCTGGGCCCAGGCGGGCACGAAGGAACCGGTGGCGTACAGCGCGCTGGAAGCCAGGCTGGCGCCCAGCAGTTGGCGGCGATTGAGCATGGGGTGAACTCCTGTGGGGTCGACTTATGGAAGAGGCGGTGGATGCGCCATGGGCATGTCGGCTGCTAGCCTACGCGCCATGCACCACACATCCTGGCCCGACGCTACGACACACCGATGGCGCCTGGCGTTCACCGGGTTTTTGCTTTTTTGTGGACTGATCGGTGGTGCAGCCGCCGCGGATGAGCCGCTGCGCATCGGCTCCAAGCGCTTCACCGAGGCGTATGTGCTGGCCCAGGTGCTGGCGCAAACGGCCGCGCCGCATGCCCGCACCGAGGTGCTGGCCGGCCTGGGCAATACCGCCATCGTGTACGAGGCGCTGCGCTCGCGCCGCATCGACCTGTACCCCGAGTACCTGGGCACCATCGACCAGGAGATTCTGAAGAACCCGCGCCCTGGCAGCCTGGAGAGCATCCAGCGCCAGCTGGCGCCGCTGGGCTTTGGCGTGGCCATTCCGCTGGGCTTCAACGACGGCTACGCGCTGGCCATGCGCGAGGCCGATGCGCAGCGGCTGGGCATCCGCCGGCTGTCGGACCTGGCGGCACACCCGGCGCTGCGCATGGGCCTGTCCAACGAATTCATCGGCCGGCAGGACGGCTGGCCCGGCCTGCGCGGCGCCTACGGCCTGCCGCAGCAACCCACCGGCGTGGACCACGGCCTGGCCTACGAGGCGCTGGCGCAGGGCCAGATCGACGTGATGGACATCTACACCACCGACGCCAAGATCGGCCACCTGGGCCTGCGCGTGCTGGAAGACGACCGCCAGTACTTCCCGCGCTACGACGCGGTGGTGCTGTACCGGCTGGACGTGCCGCAGCGCTTTCCCGCCGCCTGGCGGGCGCTGCAGAGCCTGGCCGGCAGCATCGACGAGCGCAAGATGATCGCGATGAACGCCCGCGCCGAGCTGCAGAGCGTGCCCTTCGAGACCATCGCCCGCGACCACCTGGCCGGCCGCACTGGGGCGGCAGAGGAGGGCGCTGCACGCGGCCTGTGGGGCAAGCTGCTGGGCGCCGACCTGGGCCGGCTGGCGCTGCAGCACCTGGGGCTGGTGCTGGCTTCGGTGCTCGCGGCGGTGGCCATCGGCGTGCCGCTGGCCGTGGCGGTGGCGGGCCGGCCGGCGTGGCGCGCGGGGCTGCTGGCGGTGGTGGGCATCTGCCAGACGGTGCCTTCGCTGGCGATGCTGGCGGTGCTCATCTGGGCGCTGGGCCGCATCGGCACCGTGCCGGCGCTGGTGGCGTTGACGCTGTATGCGCTGCTGCCCATCGTGCGCAACACCTGCACCGGCCTGGCCGAAGTGCCTGCGGGCCTGAAGCAGGCCGCCACCGCGCTGGGGTTGCGCCGCGGGCAGGTGCGCTGGCAGATCGAGCTGCCGCTGGCACTGCCCACGCTGGTGGCCGGCGTGCGCACCGCCACCGTCATCGGCGTGGGCACCGCCACGCTGGCGGCCTTCATCGGTGCGGGCGGTTTTGGCGAGCGCATCGTCACCGGGCTGGCGCTCAACGACAACCAGATGATGCTGGCCGGCGCGCTGCCGTCGGCCGCGCTCGCGCTGCTCTTTGAAGGGGCGTTTGAACTGGCCGAACGGCTCTGGTTGCACCGGCGCGGTGCAGGGTAGGGAAATGGCCGTGGGGGCTGCGTCAATTCTTGCGACCACTCGTTACAACTGACGTTAGCCTGACCGTCTCCCTGTTCCACCCCCTGCGCGATGTCTTCCATCACCTACCGGCGAGGTTTCCCTTTTTCCTCTGACGTGGCGGGCCTCGTCGCCCGCATGGACACGGTGGAGGAGCAGCGCGAAAACCTGCAGCGCCTGCAAGCCGTGTGGGACACGCTGGCCCTGCTGGGCCAGATGAGCGGCGCAGTGCCCGACATCGGCAGCACCCGCCGCGCCTTCGAGCAGCTGGGCAGCACGCTGCTCGATGCGCTGGCCACCCGCACGCTGGCGCACCTGCGGCAGGGCCTGCAGTCGCGGGCGCAGGTGGCCATCGACGTGCTGGTGCGCAACCTGTTCGAGCGCACCGCCGACGTCGGCTTCCTGTCCACCGACAGCGTGCTGCGCGAGCATGCCCAGCGCTGCATCGGCGAAGCCGAACCCGACCCGCAACGCCGCGCTGCGCTGGAAGCGCGCTTTCGTGCCTACGTGGCGAAGTACTCGGTGTACGACGACGTGATGCTGCTCTCGCCCCAGGGCCAGGTGCTGGCGCGGCTGCTGGCAACCGACCTGCCGGGGCCGCAGCCCGCCGACATGCCCTGGTGGCCCGAGGCCCTGCGCAGTGGCCGTTACGTGGAACATGCCGGCCCGCTGCCGCTGCAGGGTGGCCGCAGCGGCCTGCTGTATGCCCATGCCGTGCGCGGCGCCAACGGCGCGGTGGTGGGTGTGCTGTGCCTGTCCTTCCGGTTCGATGACGAGATGCAGCGCATCTTCCAGCAGCTGGGCGCGCAGCACGACGCCGGCGCGCTGGCCTTGATCGACGCGCAAGGCCGCGTGGTGGCCAGCGCCGACCCCTGGCTGCTGCCGGTGGGCGCGGTGCTGCCCATGCCGGTGCCGCCGCGCCTGCGCTTTGCCGGGCGCGAGCTGGTGGCCGCACGGGCCCAGCCCACGGGCTACGAAGGCTATGGCGGCCCGGGCTGGCAGGCGCTGGCCGTGGTGCCGGCCGATGCCGCCTTCGAGCCGCCGTTGCCGGGGCAGGGCGATGCGCAGCCGCCGCTGCCCGACGACCTCGACCGCATCGACACCCACAGCCTGTTTGATGCGCAGCTGCAGGCCATCGGCCCGCAGGCCTTGCGCATCGAGCGCGGGCTGGCCCGGCTGCTGTGGAACGGGCGCCTGCGCCAAAGCGAAGAGAGCCTGTCGGGCGCCGCCTTCGCCAGCACGCTGCTGGGCGAGGTGGGCCTGACCGGCGAACGCCTGCGCGGCGTGTTCGACCAGGCCATCGCCAACCTGCACCGCAGCACGCTGGCCGCGCTGTTCGACCGCGTGCGCCACCATGCGCGGCTGGCCATCGACATCATGGACCGCAACCTCTATGAGCGGGCCAACGACGTGCGCTGGTGGGCGCTGGACGATGTGCTGCGCGCCACCCTGGCCGGCGAAGCCGAGGTGCCGCAGGCCGAGGCCGTGCTGGCCCACATCAACCGCCTGTACACCGTGTACACGCTGCTGGTGCTGGTGGATGCGCAGGGCCAGGTGGTGGCGGTCTCCAAGCCTGAAGCGGCGCACTGGCGCGGCCAGGCCATCGACGAGCCCTGGGTGGCGGCGGCGCTGGCCTGCCGCGACGGGCAGGCCCATGCCGTCTCGCGCCATGCACCCACGGCCTTGTATGAAGGCCGGCCCACCTACGTGTTCGGCGCGGCGCTGCGCGATGCGCAGCAGCGGTCGGTGGGCGCCATCGGCATCGTGTTCGACGGCGCGCCGCAGTTCGCGGCCATGCTGGCCGATGCACTGCCGCGCGACCTGCCCGGCTGCGCGCAGATCGTCACCCGCGCCGGCCTGCTGGTGGCCAGCACCGACCCCACACAGCCCGTGGGCCAACCGGTGCCACTGCCGCCGGGCTGGGGCCAGCTGGCGGCGGGTGCCTCGGGCGTGTGCGTGATCGACATCGACGGCATGGCCCATGCGGTGGGCTATGCGATGGCGGGCGGCTACCGCGAATACCCGGTGGCGCGCACCGACAAGGCCGACGACGTGGGCACCCTGGTGCTCACGCCGCTGGGCCACCGCCTGCCGGAGGCCGAAGCGCCCGTGCCCACCTTCGAGGCCCGGCCGCTGTCCGCGCGGCGGGGTCGCCAGCCGCTGCTGCGCGTGGCCGCCTTCCGGCTGGGCGATGGCTGGTTCGGCCTGCCCATCGAGCAGGTGCTGCAGGCGCTGGACGGTGTGCGCGTGACACCGCTGCCCCAGGCCCGCAGCCAGCGCCCGCACCTGCCAGGCCTGCTGTCGTTCGAGCACGAACTGCTGCCCGTGCTGGACGTCGCCCTGCTGCGCGGCATCCACCGCACCGCGCTCGACGACGCACCCATCGTGGTGGCCCAGGCCGCCCCGCAGCACCGCCTGGCGCTGCGCGTGGACGAACTGGGCCCGGTGTTCGAAGTGAACCCCGACGACCTGCAGACCGTGCCCAACGGCACCGAGCGCCTGGTGCAAGGCGCCGGCCGCCACATGCTCACGCTGCTGGATGCGCGCGTGCTGTGGCAGGCGACGTCGGATCGGGGGCTGCCGGCGTCGGCTGCAGCAGCCTAGATCGTCACGCCCCCATCCACCACGATGCTCTGCCCGGTCATGTAGCTGCCCGCCTTGCTGGCCAGGAACACTGCGGCGCCGGCGATCTCGTCGGGCTCGCCGATGCGGCGCAGTGGCGTGGTGGACATGCGCTGCTTGAGCATGGCTTCGTCTTCCCACAGCGCGCGGGCGAAGTCGGTGCGGATCAGCCCCGGCGCGATGCAGTTGACGCGCACGTTGTGCGGCCCCAGTTCCACCGCCAGGTTGCGCGCCAGCTGGAAGTCGGCCGCCTTGGAGATGTTGTACGCGCCGATCACCGGCGAGCCGCGCAGGCCGCCGATGCTGGAGACGATGACGATGGAGCCCTGCCGGCGCTGCACCATCGAAGGCGTCACGAAGTTGATCAGCCAGTGGTTGGCGATCACGTTGTTTTCCAGGATCTTGCGGAACTGGTCGTCCTCGATGCCGGCCATCGGCCCGTAGTAGGGGTTGCTGGCCGCATTGCACACCAGGGTGTCGATGGGGCCCAGCTGGCGCACGGCTTCTTCGGCCAGGTGCTGCAGGTCCTGCTTGCTCGAGATGTTGGCCGGGATGGCGATGGCACGGCCCGCGCCGTGGCGCGCGTTGATGGCGGCGGCCACCTCGTTGCAGGGTTCGGCCTTGCGCGAGGAGATCACCACCCGCGCGCCCTGTTCGGCCATGCGTTCGGCAATCGCCTTGCCGATGCCACGGGACGAACCGGTGATGACGGCCACCTGGCCTTCCAACGAAAAAAGAGACATGCGCGCGCTCCGGGAGTGGGGTTGGGCTGAACCGGCTACCGTACCAGTGCTTCTGAAGCGCGGCATCCACAACAACACCAACCCGGTGTGTAAGGTGGGCGACAAGGGCAAACGCCGACGTACCCGGTCTTCGAAAGGCGGCATGCTGGGCGGGTGGGCCGCCGCCGGTGCGCCCGTATCATCCGCGCAGTTTCGCCAGCCCCTGCCCGCCCCATGAGTTCACCTGCGTTGCCCTTGCGCACGGCCCCCGCCGCCACTGCCGCGCAGACGCCGCGCTTCCAGGAAAAGCGAGAGGCGCTGCTGCAGGCTGCCGTGGCCGTGTTCAACGAACGCGGCGTCAAGGGGGCCACGCTGGCCGACATTGCCGGCCGCGTGGGCCTGGTCACCAACAGCGTGACCTACTACTACCGCAAGAAGGAAGACCTGGCGATCGCCTGCGTGCTGCGCGCGCTGGACCTGCACGACCAGCTGGTGGCGCAGGCTGCGCACGAGGCCGACGTGGCCGGCCGCGTGCGGCGCTATCTGGTGGGCCATGCGCAGGCGCTGGCCGCGGTGGAGCGGGGCCAGCAACCGGCGGTGATGCAGTTCAACGACCTGCTGGCACTGCCCAGCCCGCAGGCCGAAGAGGCCTGGGGCCGCTATACCGACATGTATAGACAAGTGCGCGCGCTGCTGAAAGGGCCGGAGACGGCCGGCATCGGCCGCCGCGAGCTGAATGCCCGCGGCCATGTGCTGCTGTCGGCCGCGTTGTGGCTGCGGGTGTGGCTGTGGCAGTACGAGCCCGACCAATATGCCGATCTGGCCGCGCAGGCGGCCGAGGTGCTGCTGTTCGGGGTGCTGGCGCAGGGGCCGGGCCGGCAGGCCGGCTGGCCGCCGGCGGGCCAGGGTGCAGAGGCCGGCTGGCGCCTGCTGGACGGCAGCGACGCGGCGGCCGATGCCTTCCTGCGCGCGGCCACCGCGCTGGTCAACGAGCAGGGTTATCGCGGCGCGTCGGTCGACAAGATCTCGGCCCGGCTCAATGTCACCAAGGGCTCGTTCTATCACCACCACGACGACAAGGACGCCCTGGTCGCCGAGTGCTTCGAG
>NZ_CAXFDV010000862.1:0-13370 GCF_964001545.1 uncultured Aquincola sp. | reverse complement strand
GTCGTCCACCGGGGCGCCGCCCTCCACGATGCTCTGGTTGCACAGCAGCAGCAGATCGCAGCCGGCATTCAGCGCGGCAATGCCGCCTTCCAGCGCACTGCCCGCCACGCGGGCGCCTTCCATGCTCAGGTCGTCGCAGCAGATCGCACCCTGGAAGCCCAGTTGGCCACGCAGGATGTCCTGCAGCCAGCGGCGCGAAAAGCCCGCCGGCTGGCTGTCCACCTTGGGAAACGTGACGTGCGCCGGCATCACGCTGGAGAGGCTGGTGGACAGCCAGTCATAGGGCTTGGCGTCGTCGGCCAGGATGGCCTTGAGCGAGCGTTTGTCCACCGCGTTGGCATGGTGCGAGTCGGCCTGCGCGTAGCCGTGTGCGGGAAAGTGCTTGCCGCAGTTGGCCATGCCGGCGCGCAGCAGGCCGTGCATCAGGCTCTTGGCCAGCAAGGCCACCACCCGTGGGTCGCGGTGGAAGGCGCGGTCGCCGATGACGGCGCTCTGGCCATGGTCCAGGTCCAGCACCGGGGTGAAGCTCAGGTCCACGCCGCAGGCGCGCAGCTCGCTGCCCAGCACATAGCCGCAGGCGGTGGCGGCGTCGGTGGCACGCATCGCGTCCTGCATCCACAGCTCGCCCAGCGCGCGCATCGGCGGCAGGTGGGTGAAGCCGTCGGTGCGAAAGCGCTGCACGCGGCCGCCTTCATGGTCCACCGCGATCAGCAGGTCGGGGCGGATCGACTTGGCCTCGGTGGCCATGGCGGTGAGCTGATGGCGGTTGTGCCAGTTGCGGCCGAACAAGATCAGGCCGCCGGTCAGCGGATGCTGCAGGCGGCGGCGGTCGTCGGCGGTGAGTTCGGTGCCGGCCACGTCGAGGATGACGGGCGCATGGGTGTGAGGGCTGTGCATCCGGCCATTGTCGGCCAGCGGGCGGTGGTGTTCAGCCCTCGGCGCGCTCCACCACCACGAAGGCGGCGGCGTAGTCGGTCTCGTCGGTGATGGACACATGCGCGCGCAGGCCGCGGGCCGTGAACCATTCGGCCAGCGCGCCGTGCAGGCGGATCTCCGGCTTGCCGCTGGGCGCCTTGACCACCTCGCAGGCGCGCCAGGTCATGGGCATGCGCATGCCCATGCCGATGGCCTTGGAAAACGCCTCCTTGGCCGAGAAGCGCGTGGCCAGGTAGCTGATGCCGCGTGCCTCCACCTTGGCATAGCGGGCGCGGAACACCTCGATCTCGTGCGGGCCCAGCACCTTCTCGGCAAAGCGCTGGCTCTTGCGGTCGAGCGTGCGCGCGATGCGCCGCACGTCGCAGATGTCGGTGCCGATGCCGTAGATCACCCGGCGTAGGCCGCGGCAATGCAGCGCTGGTAGTCGCGGATGGTCTCGGTGTAGCCCAGCTCCAGCGCATCGGCGATGAGCGCATGGCCGATGGACACCTCCTGCACGCCAGGCACGGCGCGCAGGAAGTCGGCCAGGTTGTCGCGGTTGAGGTCGTGGCCCGCGTTCACGTCCAGGCCGGCGGCCAGCGCCGCTTCGGCCGCGGCGGTGAAGCCGGCCAGCACCTCGGCCTGGCGCGGCGTGCCCCAGGCGCTGGCATAGGTCTCGGTGTACAGCTCCACCCGGTCGGCGCCCACCTCGCGGGCCAGCTTCATCGCCTCGGGGATCGGGTCCATGAACAGGCTCACGCGCACGCCCAGGGCCTTGGTCTCGGCGATCACCGGCGCCAGGCGCTCGAGGTCGGCGGGCAGCTGCCAGCCATGGTCGGAGGTGAACTGGCCTTCGGCATCGGGCACGAAGGTGGCCTGCGCCGGCCGCACCGCCCGCACGAAGTCCATCAGGTTGTGGAAGGGGTTGCCTTCGATGTTGTATTCGATGTGCGGCCAGTCGCGGCGCAGCAGCTCGGCCAGCTCATGCACGTCGCTGCCGCGGATGTGGCGCTCGTCAGGGCGCGGGTGCACGGTGATGCCGTTGGCCCCGGCCTGCAGCACCATGCCGGCCGCCCGGGTGACGCTGGGAATGCCCAGGTGGCGGGTGTTGCGCAGCAATGCCACCTTGTTCAGGTTCACCGACAAGGCGGTGGGCGCCAGCCGACCGGCGGCCTCGGATGCGATCAGCGGGTTCATCGTGGGGCGCGGGCGCTGTCGACGAGCTTTTGCACATCGAGCATCACCTGGCGCGTGCGTAGTTGCGGTGTGCCCAGATGATAGTGAAGCAGCGCCCGCAACGCCCCGCGCAAAGGCCCCAGCGGCACCGCGCAGGCCTGCTGCAGCGCCGGCAGGCTGCCGTGTTCCAGCGCCGCTTGCAGGCCGATGAGCTGGCCGCCGGTGAACGGCCCGTCGGGCGCTGCGGCCACGCCCAGCTCGGGCTGCAGCGCATAGCGGGCGGCGGGGTCCAAGGCCTGTTGCGTGGCGCTTTCCAGCGCTAGGTCGGGCAGCAGGCCGATCTGCTGCAGCAGCGTCAGCTCGAAGGCGCGCAGCGCGGCCTGGGCGCGCTGGTCGTCGGGGCCGGCCACCGCAGCCAGCGTGTGCGCATAGGCGTCGAAGAGGCGCGGATGCGGGTCGTGCCGGCCGAGCAGCTTGAGCAGCAGCTCGTTGAGGTAGAAGCCGCTGAACAGCGCATCGCCGCGCAGCACCGCCGCCGGGCCGGCCCATTCGGCGCCGCGCAGGTTCTGGATGTCGGACGCTTCTTCGTGCTTGGGCGGCCTGCCCAGGCCCACCTGCAGGCGCTGAAACGGCAGCAGCACCGGCCGCAGCTGCGAATAAGGCCGCTTGGCGCCTTTGGCCGCCACCACCACCCGGCCCAGCTCACGCGTGAACAGGTCGACGATGAGGCTGGACTCGCTCCAGTCGTACTGGTGCAGGACGTAGGCGGCGTGGGTTTTCAAGCGAGGACTGCGGGACTCACTCGTAGCCGTAGGAACGCAGGTGCTCTTCGCTGTCGGCCCAGCCCGAGCGCACCTTGACCCACAGCTCCAGGAACACCTTGCAGTCCATCAGCCGTTCCAGCTCTTGCCGGGCTTCGCTGCCGATGCGCTTGAGGCGTTCACCGCCGTCGCCGATGATCATGCCCTTGTGCGCATCGCGCTCCACGATGATGGTGGCGGCGATGCGGCGAAGGTTTCCTTCTTCCTCGAACTTGTCGATCACGACGGTGGAGGTGTAGGGCAGTTCGTCGCCGGTCAGGCGGAACAGCTTCTCGCGGATGAGTTCGGCCGCCAGAAAGCGGTCGGTGCGGTCGGTGAGCGCGTCTTCTTCGTAGAACCAGGGCTGCTCGGGCAGGTAGGGCCGCACGATGCCCAGCAGGCGTTCCACCTCGGGCATCTTCTGCGCGCTCATCGGCACGAACTCGGCGAAGTTGCGCCGCTCCTGCATGCTCTTGAGCCAGGGCATCATCTCGGCGCGGCGGGTGACGGCATCGAGCTTGTTGGCCACCAGCAGCACCGGCTTGTTCTCGGGCAGCAGCGCCAGCACCTTGGCGTCGTCCAGGCCGAAGCGGCCCGCTTCCACCACGAACAGCACCACGTCCACGTCGGCCAGCGCGCCTTGCACCGTGCGGTTGAGCGTGCGGTTGAGCGCGGTGCTGTGCCGGGTTTGAAAGCCCGGCGTGTCGACGAAGACAAACTGCGCGTCTTCCACCGTGCGGATGCCGGTGATGCGGTGCCGCGTGGTCTGTGCCTTCTTGGAGGTGATGCTCACCTTCTGGCCCACCAGCGCGTTCATCAGCGTGCTCTTGCCCACGTTGGGCCGGCCGACGATGGCCACCAGGCCACAGCGTTGACCGGAGGGCTCGCCGTGGTCGCCGCCCTCGCCTTCGGATGCGCCTTCAGGCGTTGCAGCGTTCTCGTTCATCATGCTTTCTCTAGGATCGGAGCGGGCCACCGGGGCGGTCGGACGCCTTCAGCGCCTCGAGCATGCGGCGCGCGGCTTCCTGCTCGGCGGCGCGGCGAGACTTGCCCTCGCCCTGCTCCACCAGGCCAAGCGCGGTCACGCCGCATTCGACCTCGAAGGTTTGTGCATGCGCCTGCCCACGGGTGGCCACGATGCGATAGGCCGGCACCGACAGCTTGCGCGCCTGCAGCCATTCCTGCAGCTCGGTCTTGGCGTCCTTGCTCCAGCTGTCGATCTCGGTGTTGGCGATCACGTCGCCGAAGAGCCGCCGCACCAGCGCCTGCGCCGGCTCGAAGCCGCCGTCGAGGAAGGTGGCGCCGATCACGGCCTCGAGCGCATCAGCCAGGATGGAGGCGCGCTGGGCGCCACCGCCGCGGGCTTCACCGTCGGACAGGCGGATCACCTCGGGGATGCCCAGGCCCAGCGCCACGCGGTGCAGGCTTTCTTCGCGCACCAGGTGGGCCCGCACGCGGGTCAGGTCGCCTTCGTCGGAGTCGCCGAAGCGCTCGTACAGCATGGCCGACACCGCGGCGCTGAGCACGGCGTCGCCCAGGAACTCGAGCCGCTCGTTGTGGTCGGCACCGGCGCTGCGGTGCATGAGCGCGCGGCTCAGCAGCTTGTGCTGCGTGAAGCGGTAGCCCAGGCGCTGCTGCAGCGCGTCGAATCGTGCATCGACCATATGGCGGTCCTCAGTTGGAGCGGCCCTCGTACTTGATCAGCAGGTACACCGGCGCCACCAGTTCGATCTGCTTGTCATACGCAAACCGGATCACGATGCGATCGTTTTCCTTGGTGATGTCCAGGTCCTTGCCACTGATGGTGGAGATCGAGTACTCGATGTCCTTTTGCTTGTCGAAGGCGGCGCGGAGTTCGGGCACGGTGGTGGCACCGCTGTCGGCGATCTTGTTGACGGCGCGCTTGATCGTCAGGTACTCGTTGACCGTCGGGAACACGCGCATGACCACCAGCGCGACGAACCCGATCAGGATGGCCCAGAACAGCAAGCCGAACAGCGTGATGCCACGCTGGTGGGAACGGCGTTGTGCTTGCATGGCCATGGTCAGTGGAATGCGCCGATGCGCCCGAGGTTCCCGAAGTTCATCCACACGAAGAACGCGCGACCGACGATGTTCTCATCGGGCACGAAGCCCCAGTAGCGCGAGTCCTGCGAGTTGTCGCGGTTATCGCCCATCATGAAATAGTGGCCCGCCGGCACTTTGCAAGTCACGCCTTCGGCGGTGTAGCTGCACTGGTCGCTGTACGGAAAGTCGTGCGAGCCCGGAATGAAGGCCGGCCGGTCCTTGTCGTTCAGGATCTGGTGCTCCACGTTGCCCAGCTTCTCGGAGAAGTGCTGCGCGTAGCGGCGGCTGTCCTCGTCGTAGAAGTCGGGCAGCGGCTGCACCGGCACCGGCTGGCCGTTGATCGTCAGGCGCTTGTTGATGTAGGCCACTTCGTCGCCAGGCACGCCCACCACGCGCTTGATGTAGTCCACGCGCGGGTCCACCGGGTAGCGGAACACCACCACATCGCCACGCTGCGGCTCGTTCAGCGGGATGATCTTCTTGTTGATCACCGGCAGCCGGATGCCGTAGTGGTACTTGTTGACCAGGATGAGGTCGCCCACCAGCAGCGTCGGGATCATCGAGCCCGAGGGGATCTTGAACGGCTCGAACAGGAACGAGCGCAGCAGGAACACCGCCAGGATCACCGGGAACAGGCCCGCGGTCCAGTCGAGCCACCAGGGCTGCATCAGCAGCTTGCGGCGGGCGTCGGTCACGTCCACGTCGTGCTTCTCGATGCCCGAGCGCTGCAGCTCGGCGCTGCGGGCCGAGGCCTGCTGCGTCAGCGCGGCAGCCGCCGCGGCGCGTGCGGGCTGGAAGCGCAGGCGCTCGGCCAGCCAATAGGCCAGCGTCACCACCGTCAGCACAAACAGCAGCAGCGCGAAATTGCCCACCCAGAACCCGAGGAACCAGCCCCCGAGGTAGATCGCGAGCAGGCCGTACAACAAACCGGTCAGAGGTCCCATCAATCGTCCACTTGTAGGATGGCCAGAAACGCTTCCTGCGGCACCTCGACGGAGCCGATCTGCTTCATGCGTTTCTTGCCGGCCTTTTGTTTTTCGAGCAGCTTGCGCTTGCGGGTGATGTCCCCGCCGTAGCATTTTGCCAGCACGTTTTTACGCAACGCCTTGATGTTCTCGCGCGCGATGATGTTGGCGCCGATGGCCGCCTGGATGGCCACGTCGTACATCTGCCGCGGGATCTGCTCGCGCATCTTGGCGGCCACGGCGCGGCCCCGGTACTGGCTTTGTGAACGGTGCACGATCATGGCCAGCGGGTCGACCTTGTCGCCGTTGATCAGGATGTCCACCTTCACCACGTCGGCGGCGCGGTACTCCTTGAACTCGTAGTCCATCGAGGCATAGCCCCGCGACACGCTCTTGAGCTTGTCGAAGAAGTCCAGCACGATCTCGGCCAGCGGGATCTCGTAGGTGAGCATCACCTGCTTGCCGTGGTAGGCCATGTTCAGCTGCACGCCGCGCTTCTGGTTGGCCAGCGTCATCACCACGCCCACATAGTCCTGCGGCATGTACAGGTGCACGGTGACGATGGGCTCGCGGATCTCGTGGATGCGGCCCGGGTCGGGCATCTTGCTGGGGTTTTCCACCTGCAGCACGGTGCCGTCGTTCAGCTCGACCTCGTAGATCACGCTGGGCGCGGTGGTCACCAGGTCCTGGTCGAACTCACGCTCCAGGCGCTCCTGCACGATTTCCATGTGCAGCAGGCCCAGGAAGCCGCAGCGGAAGCCGAAGCCCAGCGCCTGGCTCACCTCGGGCTCGAAGCGCAGCGAGCTGTCGTTGAGCTTGAGCTTCTCGAGCGCGTCGCGCAGCTGGTCGTATTCGCTGGCTTCGGTGGGGTACAGGCCCGCGAACACCTGCGGCTGGATTTCCTTGAAGCCCGGCAGCGCCTCGGTGGCGGGGCCTGCGTTGTTCGGCAGCTTCTTTTCCAGCGTGATGGTGTCGCCTACCTTGGCCGCGGCCAGTTCCTTGATGCCGCAGATGACGAAGCCCACCTCGCCCGCGTTCAGCGCCTCGCGGTTCTCGCTCTTGGGCGTGAACACGCCCAGGTGCTCGATCGGGTAGACGGTGTTGGTGGCCATCAGGCGGATGCGCTCGCCCTTGCGCACCTGGCCATCGACCACGCGCACCAGCATCACCACGCCCACGTAGTTGTCGAACCAGGCGTCGATGATCATCGCCCGCGGCGCGCCTTCGGGGTTGCCCTTGGGCGGCGGCATGCGGGTGATCACCGCTTCCAGGATGTCGTCGATGCCCATGCCGGTCTTGGCCGAGCAGGGAATCGCATCGTTGGCATCGATGCCGATCACGTCCTCGATCTCGGCCTTGGCGTTGTCGGGGTCGGCGGACGGCAGGTCCATCTTGTTGAGCACCGGCACCACTTCCACGCCCAGGTCGAGCGCGGTGTAGCAATTGGCCACCGTCTGCGCTTCGACGCCCTGCGATGCATCGACCACCAGCAACGCGCCTTCGCAGGCGGACAGCGAACGGCTGACTTCATAGGAGAAGTCGACGTGGCCGGGCGTGTCGATCAGGTTGAGGTTGTACACACGGCCATCGCGGGCCTTGTATTGCAATGCGGCGGTCTGCGCCTTGATGGTGATGCCACGCTCACGCTCGATGTCCATCGAGTCGAGCACCTGCGCTTCCATCTCGCGGTCGCTCAGCCCTCCACAGCGCTGGATCAGGCGGTCGGCCAGCGTGCTTTTGCCGTGGTCGATGTGGGCAATGATGGAGAAATTGCGGATGTGGTCCATGGACACGAAGTTGGCTGCTGCTGTCACGGCAAAGGCCTGCCGTGCGGGCGCCGGGCGCCGAGCCGCACATAAAAAAAAGGCACGTCCAAAGAGGAGACGCGCCTTCCAACAAAACGTATGGCAACTGCTTGTTGGGCCTTCATTGTAGCCAAAAGGACTTGGCTGGAAACCGCGCCGTTGCTGGATTTCTTCGTTGCAAGTCGCCAACAGAGCAATTCTGTGCACAGCTTATCCACAGGCCGCTGTGGATGTTCTGGGGACAGGACGGGAACGCTGGACTCGTGCGCTGAACGGCCGCCAAAGCGGCTCAACAACAGCGCATTGTAGCCGTCGCCGGGGGCAATCCCCAGGGTTCAGCGCAGCCGCAAGTCAGCGAGCACTGACTGCGCTACCTCACCCAATCCAGCGTAAGACACCGGGGCATTGCGCATCACGGAAAGCCCCGGCATCCGCGTCGGACGTGCGGTTTATCGGCTGGGCCGGATCACCGCGTAGTTGGTCCACTCGCCCCGCCGCACCAGCACGCTGATGGCCTTGGCCCGGTCGAGCTTGGCCACCGTGGCGTTGAACTGCTTGGCGTCCGCCACCTCCACATTGTCCACCGACAGGATCACGTCGCCCTCGCGCAGGCCGGCGCGGGCAGCGGCGCCTTCGGCCAGTTCCACCCGCACACCACCGCGCACCTTCAGCTCCTTGCGCTGCGCATCGGTGAGGTCGGACACCGTCAGGCCGATGGCGGTCTTGGGCGCCGAGGCCGGCGACTCGGCCTTGGACACGCGGCGGGCCTGCTCGGGTTCCAGCTCGGCCACCGTCACGGCCAGGTCGCGCGTGGCGCCGCGGCGGAACACCTGCAGCGTGGCCTTAGCGCCCGGCTTGGTGTTGCCGATGATGCGCGGCAGGTCGCCCGACTTGTCCACCGTGCGGCCATCCACCTTCGTGATGATGTCGCCCGCCTCGATGCCGGCCTTCTGCGCCGGGCCGCCATCTTCCACGCCCTGGACCAGCGCACCGGCCGGCTTGCCGAGGCCAATGGACTCGGCCACTTCCTTGGTCACCGGTGCGATGGTCACGCCGATACGGCCACGCACCACGCGGCCGGTGGCCCGCAGCTGGTCCGCCACGCGCATTGCCTCGTCGATCGGGATGGCGAAGGAGATGCCGGCGAACATGCCCGAGCGGCTGTAGATCTGGGAGTTGATGCCCACCACCTCGCCGCGCAGGTTCAGCAGCGGACCGCCCGAGTTGCCGGGGTTGATGGCCACATCCGTCTGGATCAGCGGCAGGTAGTCACCGGTGTCGCGCTGCTTGGCGCTGACGATGCCGGCGGTGACTGTGTTTTCCAGGCCGAACGGCGAGCCGATGGCCATCACCCACTCGCCCACCTTCAGCTTGTTCACGTCGCCGGTCTTGACGAACGGAAAGCCGGTGCCGTCGATCTTGACCACGGCCACGTCGGTGCGCTTGTCCGAGCCGATGATCTTGGCCTTGAACTCGCGCTGGTCGGTCAGCGTGACAATGACCTCGTCGGCGCCCTCCACCACGTGGGCATTGGTCATCACGAAGCCGTCGGCGCTCAGGATGAAGCCCGAGCCCACGCCGCGCTGCTGCGGCGCGGATTCTTCGTCGGGCGCGGCGGGCGGGCCGTTGCGGCGCGGCGTGTTGGGCAGCGGGATGCCGAAGCGCCGGAAGAACTCGCGCATCTGGTCGTCCATCTCGCCGCCGCCCTGGGCGCTGCGCACCCGCTCGGTGGTGCGGATGTTCACCACGGTCGGGCTCATGCGCTCGGCCAGTTCGGTGAAATCGGGCAGCTCGCGCGCCTGGGCGTGGCTGGCGGCGGGCACGCCGGCCAGCGACAGCACGCACAAACCAGCGGCGACGGCCGCACGCCAGTCAGGCCTGCGGACGGCAATGTTCAATCCCATGAAGACTCCCGAGCTTGTTGTCTTGGTCAGCGGTTCAACGGCGCTCCAGCGCCTTGCCGAATTTCTTGAGCGTGGCCAGCGGCACGTCGCCCATCGCGGTGACCCACCAGTCGCCGTGACGCTCCATCAGCGTGTGGGTGGCGCCGATGGAAGTCTCGACGGCCTGGCGGTGCCGCTCCGCACTGTAGGGCTCGATGAAGACCGACACATGCGTGAGGCCGTCGGAGTACACCGCCTGCAGCATGTCGGCCGGGCCGCTGGCCTGATCGTTCGGGCCGGCGGCGTCCAGCGAGCGTTTGACGCAGCGGATCTGCCGGAAGCCCTTGACGGGGCTCTTGAGCTGCCAGCCTTCGGCTTCCAGCCTGGCGGGCGACAGCACCGGCTTGAGCACGCGGTAGCCGTCCAGCTTCTTCATCGCCTTGAGCACCGCGTCGGGCTGCGGCTTGACGCCGATGGTGACGTCGGTGAAGGCGGCGCTTTCCAGCACCCGGCCGTCGCCGCCGATCACATCGGTACGCAGCAGCAGGCCGGTGGCCTTGTCGGCCCACAGCCGCTGCGCAAAACGCTCGGCATCGCGCGGGCGCAGCAGGAACACGTTGGTGTCGTGGCCGGCGATGCGGTCGTCGCCCTCGGGCACCAGTTCGTAGCGGTCAAAGATCTGCTCTTCGCTCGACTTCAACAGCGACGGGAACGGCGCCAGCGGATCACGCTGCTCGATCGACGCCATCCGGCTGCCGGGCCATACCGTTTGCACCACCTCGTTGTGGCGCAGCACCTGGCGGCGCTCGCCGTCCAGGCCGTCGATGCGTTCGAAGGTGTGCGTGCCTTCGCAGTAGTGCGCGATGCGCGAGCTGGTGACGGCACCGCCGGCCGTGACCACCATCGTGCCCTGGTAGTTGCGCTGGCTGGCCGCGCCGTGGATGCGGGCCAGCCAGGCGCGGGCGTCGGTGGCCGCATGCGCGGGCGCGCTGGCGGCCGAGGCAGCGGCCCAGGCGCGACCGCCGGCCGCGGCGGTCAGCAGGGCAAGAGCGGAATTGACGACTCGGCGGCGAACCACGGACACGCTCAGCGCTCAGTCCCGGCCGGTGCCGCCACGCGCACCGACACCGCCGGCATGGCCAGCACCGAGCTGCCGCCGTACTGCTTGTGCGCCGCCAGGTAGCGGTCGAGGCGGGCGTCGCGGATCAGGCGGCCGTTGGCCACGGGCACCGACACCGGCACCACCGCGGGCTGCAGCGTGCCGTTGACCACCGGCTGGATGCCGGCAGTGGCCGCCGCCGGCACGCCAGCCAGCACCGCGCCGTTGGGCGCCGCACCGGGCACCTCGGCCACGCGGGTGACCACCAGCACACCGGCCACCGCCATGAAGCCGGCCGCCACCGCCGTGGGCGCAGCCCAGGCACGGCGCCAGAAACTGCGGCGTCCGGTGGCGGCACGGGCGGCGGGTCCGCCGTTGGCGGCCTGCCGCTGTGCCACCAGCGGCTCTTGCAGCACGATCTGCGGCGCCTGCTGCGGCGCCAGCACCACCGGCTCGGCGGCCAGGCGGGTGCGCAGCGCCGCCATGAAGGCTTCGTCCCGGGCGGGGCGGTGGGCCAGGTCCTCCGAGCGCAGCACGTCTCCGATCAGGTGATACGCGTACCAGTCGGCACGCGCCTGTCCGTCCTCTCGCCATGCGGCGCAGGCGCGTGCGACGTCGCCGTCATCCGCGGCGCCGTCCATCAAGTCCGACAACGCCTGCCGACGTGCCTGCTGATCCAGCCGATCCACCATTTCCGACTCCAGATGTGCTGTCGTGGGCGCCGCGCTACCAGCGCTCGCCCTCGCGGGTGCCCAACAGCGGGCGAAGACGTTCCGCAATCGCCTCGCGCGCCCGGAAAATCCGCGAGCGCACCGTGCCGATCGGGCAGTTCATCACTTCAGCGATTTCCTCGTAGCTGAGGCCTTCGATCTCGCGCAGGGTGATCGCCTGGCGCAAGTCTTCAGACAACGCTTCGATGGCTCCGTTCACCGTGGCAGCAATTTCTTTCGTTGCCAGCACCGCTTCGGGGGTCTCGCCATCGCTTAGTTCGTTCTCGACGCGCGAAGTTTCGTCATCGTCTTCCCGACCTGACAGCGCATTTTCGGAGATCAGGGGATCGCGCTTCAGGTCCACCAGCGCCTTCTTGGCGGTGTTGACCGCGATGCGGTACAGCCAGGTGTAAAAGGCGCTCTCGCCGCGGAACTGCGGAATGGCCCGGTAGGCGCGGATGAAGGTTTCCTGGGCGATGTCGGGCACCAGGTCGACGTCGCGCACCATGCGGCCGATCAGCCGCTCGATCCGCCGCTGGTACTTGACCACCAGCATCTCGAACGCCTTGACGTCGCCGTTCTTCACACGGTCGATCAGGAGGGCGTCGGCGTCCGCTGCGTTGGTCATTCAGGCTCGAGGGTGGCCTACATCCGCGGCGCGGAAGGGGTCCGGGGTTCAGGGCGGCGGGAATATACCGCAGTGCGCAGTCCGTGCCAGGCCGCCCGGTTGCCGGCGTGTGACACCGGCAAATGGGCGGCCCGCGTGCGGCTGCGACCGGCGGCCGCGAAGCGCAGCAGCATCCAGGGGCCGAGGTCGATCACCACCTCGAGCTCACCGTTGCGGCCTTGCCATTGCCATTCGGCGCCGTCCCACGCCAACGTGCCGGCGGGCGCCGGCAGGTAAGCGGAAGAAAGCGCTGCGGCCACCAGCGCGGCCAGCCCGGCTGCCAGCGCGGTCGGCCAGGCCAGTGTGCCGCCCAGCAGGCAGATCCAGGCCGCCAGGGCCGCCGCCGCCGAAGCGCAGCACAGCGCCACGGCCACCCGCCAGCCACGATCGGCACCCAGCACGACCTGCGTCGCGGGGGCCGATCGCATGGCGGCGTGCCCGGGTGCCGACCGCGTCAGGCGCGGCGGAACACCAGCGTGCCGTTGGTGCCGCCGAAACCGAAGTTGTTCTTCACCGCGACGTCGATCTTCATCTCCCGGGCTTCGTTCGGGCAGTAGTCGAGGTCGCACTCCGGATCGGGGTCGGTCAGGTTGATGGTCGGCGGCACCACCTGGTGGTGCAGCGACAGCACGGTGAACACCGATTCGATGCCGCCGGCGCCACCCAGCAGGTGACCGGTCATCGACTTGGTGGAGCTGACCACCAGCTTGGACGCGTGATCGCCGAACGCCTTCTTGATGGCGTTGGTTTCGTTCACGTCGCCCAGCGGCGTGGAGGTGCCGTGTGCGTTGAGGTACTGCACCGCCGAAGCATCGATCCGCGCGTTGCGCAGCGCCGCCAGCATCGACCGCTTGGGGCCGTCGACGTTGGGCGCGGTCATGTGGAACGCGTCCGCTCCCATGCCGTAGCCGATCAGCTCGGCGTAGATCTTGGCGCCGCGGGCCTTGGCATGCTCGTACTCCTCGAGCACCAGTGCGCCACCGCCCTCGCCCAGCACGAAGCCGTCGCGGCCCTTGTCCCAGGGGCGGGACGCGGCAGCGGGAGCGTCGTTGCGGGTGGACAGCGCACGTGCGGCGGCAAAGCCACCAATGCCCAGTGGCGACACCGTGGATTCGGCACCGCCGGCTACCATCACGTCCACGTCGCCGTATTCGATCAGGCGCGTAGCCTCGCCGATGCAGTGCAGGCCGGTGGTGCAGGCGGTGACGATCGCCAGGTTCGGGCCGGTGAAGCCGTACTTGATGGACACATGCCCCGAGATCATGTTGATGATCGATGCGGGC
>NZ_CAXFDV010000861.1:0-1667 GCF_964001545.1 uncultured Aquincola sp. | reverse complement strand
TGGCGCGTGCCAATGTGCGGCTCAATGGCCTGGACGACAGCGGCTGCCAGTTCGTCGATGCCGACGTCAACAAGTACCTGCGTGAGCTGAAGGCCGGCGGCCAGCGCTTCGACGCCATCGTGCTCGACCCGCCGAAGTTCGCGCCCAACGCCGCCGCCGCCGAGCGCGCGGCCCGCGCCTACAAGGACATCAACCGCCTGGCGCTGGAGCTGCTGGCGCCGGGTGGCCTGCTGTTCACCTTCTCGTGCTCGGGCGGCATCAGCGCCGACCTGTTTCACAAGATCGTGGCCGGTGCCGGCATGGACGCGGGCGTCAACGGCCTGCTGCTGGACCGCCTGTCGGGCGCCTGCGACCACCCGACCACCATCGAGTTTCCGGAGGGTGAGTACCTGAAGGGGCTGGTGATCTTGAAGAGCTAAACGGGGATAGCGGTTGAGAACTTCGCCCGCTCCACGCTGAAAAAGCTCTTGACGTTGCGCACGTTGGCGTCCTGGGTGAACAGGCGCTCCACCAACAGGTTATAGGCCGCCATGTCGGCCACGCCGACGATGAGCACGAAGTCGGGACCGGCCGACACGCGGTAGCACTGCTGCACGCCCGCATCGGCCACCGCCCGCTGCTGGAAGGCCAGCAGGTGCTCCGCGCCCTGGCGGTCCAGCGTCACTTCGACCACCGCGGTGAGCTGCGGGCCCAGCTTGTCGGGCGCCAGCAGCGCCACGCGGCGCGTGATGTAACCCTCGTCCACCAGCCGCTTGACGCGCCGCAGGCAGGTGGCCGGCGACACGTGTGCGGCGGCGGCCAGGTCCTGATTGCTGCGGGCAGCGTCGTCCTGCAGCAACGCCAGCAGGCGGCGGTCGGTGTCGTCGAGGTCGGGCATGGTGTGCGGGGCGCTTCAATTTCGAGCCGCATATGCAAGAAAATTGCAGCGCACATTCGTTTGGCGATTCTCCATCGAATATGCACAGACTCTGCAAGAAAATTGCGGTGCACGCCACCTAGCATTCAGCCTCTCACGGATCTTCAAGAGGTTTGAACCATGTGTGGCATCGTCGGCGCCGTCAGCACCCGCAACATCGTCCCCATCCTGGTGGAGGGCCTGCGCCGGCTGGAATACCGCGGCTATGACTCCTGCGGTCTGGCGGTGCATCAAGACGGGCAACTGCGCCGCGCCCGCAGCACCGCCCGGGTGGCCGAATTGCAGGCCCAGGTCGACCAGGACGCCATCAGCGCCGGCACCGGCATCGCCCACACCCGCTGGGCCACCCACGGTGCACCGGCGGTGCACAACGCGCACCCGCACTTTTCGGGCAACCGTGTGGCCCTGGTGCACAACGGCATCATCGAGAACCACGACGAGCTGCGCGCCGAACTCATCGCCAAGGGCTTCGAGTTCACCAGCCAGACCGACACCGAGGTCATCGCCCACCTGGTGAACCACCTGTACGACGGCGACCTGTTCGAGACGGTGCAGCAGGCCGTCCGGCGACTGCGCGGCGCCTACGCCATTGCCGTGTTCTGCCGCGACGAGCCGCACCGCGTGGTGGGCGCGCGTGAAGGCTCGCCGCTGGTGCTGGGCCGGGGCGAGGGCGAAAACTTCCTGGCCAGCGACGCGATGGCCCTGGCCGGCGTGACCGACCAGATCGTGTATCTGGAAGAGGGCGACGTGG
>NZ_CAXFDV010000860.1:0-8363 GCF_964001545.1 uncultured Aquincola sp. | reverse complement strand
CGACCCAAATTCAGATCGTGGGCGGCACCCTGGATCATTCGTGTCGGGCGCTTGCCGCCAGCGAGGGAATCCAGATACGGCACTGGATCCCTTGAGGTATGCGGGTGCGCCACTCCACGTGGCCGCTGAGTTGGCGAACTCGTTTGCGTACGCCGTTCAGGCCAAGCCCATGCATCCATGATTCAGGGTCCGCGCCCTGGCCGTTGTCGCTGACGGTGATCGTGAGTTGACCTTTGTCGTACACGCCGTCGACCTCCACCCGGGTGGCTGCTGCGTGGCTGATGACGTTGTTGATCAACTCGCGCAGCGCACGTGTCAGTGCAGACCACTGCACGACGTTCAGCGCGACGTCTTCGTCGACGCTGAACGACCAGCCCAGATCGCAATGGACCGCGCCCAGGCGTTGGCTGATGTCGGCCTTCCATTCCGCAGCTGCGTGCGACAGGCGGTGGTTGGAGGCCGCCAGGCCGCGGGTCAGGGTTTTGAGGTCCTTGAGCGTGTGCCGCACATACTCTTCGGTCTCGGGGTCGGGCGCCTTGTACATCAGCGTCAACAGACGGGCGCCGATGTCGTCGTGCAAATCCTGCGCAAGCCGGGCGCGCTCTTCACTGCGACCCTGCTCGACCGCCTGGTCGAAGGCCACCGCACGACGCAACTGCTCGCAAATGCGGGTGGCCAGTCGCGCATCTTCATCGCAGAAGATGCGGGTGCCCTTGCGCGCGTAGCGAAGCAGGATCGACGTCTCTGGCGCCAGCGCGTCGCCGCCCGGCATGGCAGGCACAGGCACGATGAGGGTGGAGCCATCGCCGGTGACGCGAGCGGCAGGCGCATGGCGATGCACCAGCATCGCTTCGAGCGGCTCGAACAGTTCGCGCAGCAGCTGCGACAACCGCGTGCCGACCTGGTCCGGCCGCCCCTCCAGCTCGCGCGCGAGGCGGTAGAGCTGCTCGAACGCGCGCTCGGTGGTGAGCACGGTGTTGCCCAGCACACGATTGAGCAGCCATTGGCGTACGCCCGCGTAAAGCCCGAGCGAAATGAACAGCGCCAGCGTCACCGACGCAAACTGGCTGAGCGAAAACGCCGCGACGAACAACAGATCCAGCGAGGTGGCCACGGTGCTGACGCCAGCCAGCATTGAAAACTCGCGCAGCACCTGCTGAGAGCGAGACAAAAAAGGCAGCAACCCCAGCAGTGATGAGAGGAACACCACCCAGACCGTGGAGCCGATGGCATTGGCGAAGTGCGCGATGTCCGCCCGCCGCGAGGCGGCGGCCATGGCCAGGCTCAGCAACAACAAGGTGCACATGGCCACGGTCGACAGCCGACGCAACAGCAGGGCGGCCGGGTGTGGTGGACCCTGGCGCTGGCTGCTGAGCTGCAGCACGGTGAGCGCCCCCAGCGTGAGCGCTGCCCCTTGCACCCACCACCAGGCAGCCGGCAACTGGCCGGCCAGGATCAGCACGGTCAGCAAACCAGCCAGACACCAGGCCAACGTGGCCGAGGCCCAACGCGCGCGCACCGGCACCGGGTGCAGGCCGGTGGCGTGCACCAGGGCGGCTGCGGTCACCAGGTCGAGGCAAGTGCGTACGGGAAAGTCGAGCGCCAGCAGCCAAGGCGGCAGCAGCAGCCCCGGCATGGACTCGGCCGCGATGAAGACAAGATTGGCCGCCTGGCAGAACGCCATCACGGCATACATCGCATTGCGCTCGCTGGGGCGCGCGGCCAGGACCACCGCCGCGGTGAGGTACAGCGCCAGCGCCAGTGTTGCCATCAGCCAGAACCCGGCGCCCAGACCGGTGATGCCGCGCGGATGGGACCGCAGGCCCACGGGGGGTGCCTCGGCCAGCACCAGCGTCACCGGCCCGATGGCCATCGCAGCGTTGAGGCGCTCATGCATCGTGGCGTGGCGATGACGTTCTTCGTCGTCGACGATCCAGCGTGGCGCGCGTTGCAGCAGCGTGGCCGACACCGGCAGGGGCCTTCCATGGGCGTCCAGCAGGCCCAGCAGCGTGGCCGGCTCGGCGGGCATCCCCAGTCGGCCATGCACGGCCGTGACGATCAAGCGGCCGGACGCATCGGCGTTCCAGCTGGCATCCAGCGTGGGCGTAGTGGCCAGCGCGCGCACCAGCAGGAACAGCGCCAGACAGCCCAGCAGGGCTGCCATCACGACGCTGCGTGACCGCCAGTTCAGGGCCCGCGCGGCTTCCAGCGGGCGCCCCACGCTGCGCTCCCAGGCTGGCGAATCCAGGCCCGCTTCAGCCGCAGCCTCGGATGCCAGCGACGCAGCGGTACGGCTCATGGTGGTCGGTCAGGCGCGAAGACGCCCCCAGGAAGATGCGCGTGGTGCCAGGTCGTTCAGACCAGCCCCTGCTTGCTGGCCAGCACCGCGGCCTCCGCGCGGCTGGAAACGTTCAGCTTCTTGTAGATGGACTTGATGTGGTCGTTCACGGTGAACCACTTGATGCCCATCAGGCTGGCGATTTCCTTGATGGTGAAGCCCTTGCTCAGGTAGGTGAGCACCTCGTTTTCACGCGGCGTCAGCCGCTCGTGATCAAGCGGCTTTTCGATCGGCACCGGCCGGCTGGTGCCGAAACCGAAGGGTTTGGAAAAGCCCGAATCCAGCGTGCCGCTGTCTTGCTGGCTGCCGCGGAAGTGGGTCAGCAGCCGGCGGGCAATGGCCGGCGACAGCGGGGGCTGGCCACGCACGATCTTCTGCAGCTCTTCGACCAGCACCTCGAACCGGTCTTCCTTCAGCAGGTAGCCGTCGGCGCCGCGTTGCAGGGCGGGAAAGAGGTGATCGTCGTCCGAGTAGAGCGTGGTGACGATCTTGGTGGCCGGGTAGTGCACCAGCTCGGCCAGCAGTTCCATGCCGTTGCCGTCGGGCAGTTCCAGGTCGACCAGGATCAGCTTGAACGGATCGACGCCATGCAGGCCACGTGCGCCGCCCGTCAGATTGATGTGTTTGCGGGCGCTTTCCAGGTCGCCCGCTTCGGTGATGACGATCGTGTCGCTGAAGCTTTCGCGTACCACGCGGCACAGGAAGCTGCGCGCGACCGGATTGTCTTCCAAGATCAGGACCTTGACGGCCATGGCTCCACCCTTCTCATGCGACGTCGAACACAAATGTGTTCGCGGCGCAGATTGTGCGGTGCATCGTAGCGCAAGCGAGGCCCCCCTAGGAGGGGGGAGTCTGCGATGCCGACTCAGGGATTGATGAGAAGTACCTTGCCACGCACCTGCCGGGTGCCCATGCGTTCGTACGCCGCATGCAGCTCGCTCATCGGCAGCCGGGTATCGATCACGGGTTTGATCTTGCCCTGGGCATACCAGTCGGCCAGTTGGGCCATGGCGGCGGCGCTGGCGCGCGGCTCGCGCCGCACGAACTCGCCCCAGAACACGCCCACCACCGAAGCGCCCTTGAGCAAGGGCAGGTTCCAGGGCACGGCAGGGATGCTGCCGGCCGTGAAGCCGATGACCAGGTAGCGTCCGCGCCATGCGATGGACCGGAAGGCCGCGGTGGCGAAGTCGCCGCCCACCGGGTCGTAGACCACGTCGGGGCCCTTGCCGTCGGTCAGGGTCTTGATCGCTTCGCGCAGGTCGGTGGTGCTGTAGTTGATGGTGGCATCGGCACCGATCTCGGTGCACAGCTGGCACTTTTCGTCGGAGGAGGCAGCGGCGATCACCCGTGCGCCGGCAGCCTTGGCAATCTGGATGGCCGAGGTGCCCACGCCGCCGGCCGCGCCCAGCACCAGCACCGTTTCGCCGGGCTGCAGCGCGCCGCGGTCCATCAAGGCATGGTGCGAGGTGCCGTAGGTGAAGGCAAAGGCTGCGGCGTCCTCCAGCGCGATGTGCGAGGGCAGCGGAATCACGCTGGTGGCCTTGACACAGGCGTGGGTGGCAAAGCCACCGGTGGCGCCGATGGCGGCCACGGGGTCGCCCACGTGAAGGTGCGTGACGCCTTCGCCCACGGCCTCGATGCGGCCCGAGAACTCCGCCCCCGGCACGAAGGGCAGGGGCGGCTTGACCTGGTACTTGTTCTGGACGATCAGCAGATCAGGGAAGTTGAGGCTGGCCGCGTGGATCGCGATCCTGACTTCGCCGGCTGCGGGCTCGGGCGTCTCCATCTGCTTCCACTGAAGGGCTTGCACGCCGATCGGGTCATCGCACACCCATGCTTGCATCGTGTTGTCTCCTGTCGCGGCAACGGCCGCCTTGGCGCCGGATGATAGGCAGCCAGGCCCGTGAACACGGTCACGCAGGCGACGGCGCAAACCTACAATGGCCCGATGCGCATCCTCATCGCCAACGACGACGGTTACCTTGCCCCTGGCCTTGCCGCACTCGTGCGGGCGATCGAGGGCCTGGGCGAGATCGACGTGATCGCTCCTGAACAAAACGCCAGCGGCACTTCCAATTCGCTGACGCTGGGCCGGCCGCTGCAGGTGTACAAGGCAGCCAACGGCTTCCATTACGTCAGCGGCACGCCTTCGGACAGCGTGCACCTGGCCATGACGGGCGTGCTGCCGCACCGGCCCGACCTGGTGCTTTCGGGCATCAACAACGGCGCCAACATGGGCGACGACACCTTGTATTCAGGCACCGTGGCCGCGGCGATGGAGGGCTTTCTCTTCGGCGTGCCGGCGATCGCGTTTTCCCAGGTGCAGCGGGGCTGGGAACACCTGGACGCCGCAGCGCGCGTGGCTCGCTCGGTGGTTGAACAGGTGCTGGCCTTGCCGCTGGACGGGCGACCCTTCCTGCTCAACGTCAACATCCCGAACCGGCCGGACGCAGACCAGTTGCCGCGCAAGCTCACCCGCCTGGGGCGGCGCCATGCCAGCGAGCCGGCGATCCGCCAGACCAACCCGCGTGGCGAGACCATCTACTGGATCGGCCCTGCGGGTGACGCGCGCGAAGCCGGCGAGGGCACAGACTTCCACGCCACCGCCTCGGGCTGTGTGTCCATCACGCCGCTGCAGGTCGACCTCACCGACCATGCGGCGCTGCCGGCCTGGCGCGAAGCGCTTGGGACGGTGGCATGACCACCCGGGCGCGCCAGTTCCCCATCCCGCTGGACCGGGCCTCTTCCAGCAAGAGCCCGGGGACAGCCACCCGGGCACCGCAGACCCTGCTGCGCCCCCAGCGCCCGATGCATGAGGCCGCAGAGGCTGCGCGTCGCCAGTCGGCACCCAGCGGTCTGGGGCTCGATTCCCAGGGCGTGCGCATGCGCATGGTCAACCGCCTGCGGGCCGACGGCCTGCGCAGCGAGCCGGTGCTGGCCGCGATGGCCCATGTGCCGCGCCACTTCTTCGTGGACACCGCACTGGCCGCCCAGGCCTATGAAGACACCAGCCTGCCCATCGGCCTGAACCAGACCATCTCCAAGCCCTCGGTGGTGGGGCTGATGATGTCGTTGCTGCTCGAAGGCCGGAATGCACAGGCGCGCGAGTCGCTGGGCAAGGTGCTGGAAATCGGCACCGGCTGCGGTTACCAGGCCGCCTTGCTGTCGGTGCTGGCCACGCAGGTGTATTCCATCGAGCGGCTCAAGCCCCTGCACGAGAAGGCGCGCGAGCTGCTGGCGCCGCTGCGCCGCAACAACCTGCGGCTGATCTACGGCGACGGCCGCGTGGGCCATGGGCCCAACGCGCCTTACGACAGCATCATCGCCGCCGCCGGTGGCGACGACATTCCGACGGCGTGGCTGGAGCAGCTGGCCGTCGGTGGTCGCCTGGTGGCGCCGATGCAGGCGCCGGGCGGGCGGGGGCAGGTGCTGGTCATCGTGGACCGCACCGAAACGCAGTGGCTGCGCCAGCAGCACGATGCCGTTCATTTCGTCCCCCTAAAATCCGGCGTTGAATAGCGGAGATTCCTTTCTGATGCGATTGCACTGGCAGCGCCCGTTCGGCGGGCGCACGACGAGTTCTTTCCCTCTGGTGGCCGCCTGCCTGCTGGCGGCAGTGCTCACCGGCTGCGCTTCGCCGCGCAACAAGGCGCCGGTGGAAGATCGGCAAAGCACCCCAGCGCGCACCGCGGGTGGCCCCGTCACGCCGGCCGAGGCCGACAAGCCGCCGCCGCCCGGCATCGAGAACTCGGGCAAGCCAGGCTACTACACCGTCAAGCCGGGTGACACGCTGATCCGCATCGGCCTGGAATCGGGGCAGAACTGGCGCGACATCGCGCGCTGGAACAACATCGAGAACGCCAACCTGATCGAGGTCGGGCAGGTGGTGCGCGTGGTGCCGCCGGGTGTCGATCCCGCGGTGGCGGCGGCCCGTGGCGTGCCGCCGGCCAAGGTCGAATCGCGCCCGCTGTCGGCCAGTGCTCCGGCCAGCGGCGCTGCTGCGGCAGCCAGCACGCCGGCGCCCGTGCCTGCGCCCACGCCGGTACCCGCCGCAGCTGCCGCCACGGGTGACGACGACATCAACTGGGCCTGGCCGGCACGGGGTTCGGTGACTGCCGGCTTCGACGAGTCGCGCAACAAGGGCTTGTCCATCGCGGGCAAGGCCGGCGACCCTGTGCTGGCTGCCGCCGACGGCCGCGTGGTGTATGCGGGCTCGGGATTGCGCGGCTATGGCAATCTGGTCATCGTCAAGCACAACAGCACCTACCTGACGGCGTACGCCCACAACCAGACCCTGCTGGTCAAGGAAGACCAGGCGGTCAAACGCGGACAAAAGATCGCGGAAATGGGTTCGAGCGACGCAGACCGGGTACAACTGCACTTCGAGATCCGCAAGCAAGGCAAGCCGGTCGATCCGGCCAAACTGCTCCCGCCCCGTTAAGGCATTCCATGGCACGGAGATCCACGCATGACCAGGCGAATCGAAACGCAGAACGGGCATGTCGTGGAGACGGGAGCGGCGCGCCTGGCGCCGGTGCCCCCGGCGCTTGATTCGGGCGATGAACCCGCCTACGACGCCGATGCCGGCGCCGAGGCGGCCGGCAGTGCCCGCGTGCCGGTGGACATTCCGCCCGGCGAGGGCGACGTCGGCAACACGCTGCAGACCTACCTGCGCGAGATCCGCAAGGCGCCGCTGCTGACGCCGCAGGAGGAATACGACACCGCCGTCAAGGCGCGCTCGGGCGACTTCCTGGCAAGGCAGTCGATGATCGAGCGCAACCTGCGGCTGGTGGTCAGCATCGCCAAGAACTACCTGGGCCGCGGCCTGCCGATGACCGACCTCATCGAAGAAGGCAACCTGGGGCTGATGCATGCCATCGGCAAGTTCGAGCCCGAGCGTGGCTTTCGCTTTTCCACCTATGCCTCCTGGTGGATCCGCCAGAGCATCGAGCGGGCGATCATGCACCAGGCCCGCCTGGTGCGGCTGCCGGTGCACATCGTGCGAGAACTCAACCAGGTGCTGAAGGCGCGCCGCGCGCTGGAAGCCGAGCATTCCCACGGGCCTGAGGGCGATCGGCCGGTGCGGGTGGAAGCCATCGCCGCCTCGGTGGGCCGGCCGGTGCAGGAGGTGTCCGAGCTGCTGAAGTTTGCCGAGCAGCCCGCCTCACTGGATGCGCCGCTGGAGCGCGATGCGGGCGAATCGATGCTGGACACGGTGGCCGACGAGCAGGCCATCGATCCGATGGGCATCACGCTCAGCCATGAAGTGGAGCAGTTGCTCAACCACGGCCTGGCCGAGCTGAACGACCGCGAACGCGAGGTGCTGGCCGGCCGCTACGGCCTGCGCGACCGCGAGCCCGAGACGTTGGAGGTGCTGGCCGAGCGCATGGGCCTGACGCGCGAGCGCATCCGGCAGATTCAGCAGGAAGCCCTGCTCAAGCTCAAGCGCCGGATGATCCGCCAGGGCGTGGACCGCGACTCCGTCTTCTGAGAGGGCTGCCACCGGATAATCCGGTGCATGACTCAACAGAATGAATGGCTGACGGTCGAATCGCTGGACCTGGAAGCCCAAGGCGTTGCCCATAACGAAGAAGGCAAGGTGGTGTTCATCGAAGGCGCCTTGCCCGGTGAGCAGGTGCAGGTGCAGGTGGGCCGCCGCAAGAACGCCTGGGAACAGGCCACCATGACGGCGATGCGCCGCGAAAGCTCGCAGCGCGTGACGCCCGGCTGCCCGCACTTCGGTCTGCATGCCGGTGCCTGTGGCGGCTGCAAGATGCAGCACCTGCACGTGGGCGCGCAGGTGGCCGTCAAGCAGCGCACGCTGGAAGACAACCTGTGGCACCTGGGCAAGGTCAAGCCCGAGCGGCTGCTGCGGCCCATCGAAGGCCCGGCCTGGCATTACCGCGACCGCGCGCGGCTGTCGGTGCGGCACGTCATCAAGAAGGGCGAGGTGCTGGTCGGCTTCCATGAGCGCAAGCCGCGTTACATCGCCGACATGAAGGTGTGCCCGGTGCTGCCCAAACAT
>NZ_CAXFDV010000859.1:0-2889 GCF_964001545.1 uncultured Aquincola sp. | reverse complement strand
CGGCGCATAGCCCGAGATCGGCGCCAGCTTGAGCACGCGCGAGAACAGGAACTGGCCGACGATGATGTAGAAGAGGCTGCTGATCGACAGCATCACCACACAGGCCACCACGCCCCACACATCGAGCTTGGTACCCCGCAGCATCACCAGCAGCAGCGCAAAGGCCGTGCTGGCGATCACCTGCAGGATGAACAGCGGCAGCGCCATCTGCAGGCTCACCACCATGCGGGTGGCCACCTCGCCGCCGATGTCGCCGGCGCTCTCGGAATCGGCGCGGCCAAACTTCAGCGCGAACAGCGACACCGAGCGGTCCCAGAAGATGGTGTCGGTCACCTTCTCGGTGCCTTCACGCTGCGGGTTGAAGTACAGCGGCTTGTCGTAGGCCCGCTCCACCTTCCAGCGCTCGATGGCCTCCTGCGTGATGCGCTTGCCGCCCAGGTTCAGGCGGGCCATGTCGTCGGGCGTGTTGACGGTGAAAAACAGGACAAAGGTGGCCAGGTTGACGCCCAGCAGGATCAGTGCGCCGTACACCAGACGGCGCAACACATAGGACAGCATCGGGATTGGGCTCCGCTTTGATCAGGCCAGCACTTCGCCACGGGCGTTCATGCGCTCACGTCGGCGCAGGCTGCGCGCCGCCAGCACCACCAGCACCACCACGGCCGCCACCATCAGCAGCGCCGGCCACCACACGGGGTTGTTCCAGGCCTTCTGCTTGGCCACGCGTTCCTGCGCGTCCACCCGCAGGTAGCGGCCCTGGTCGCGCACCAGCACCGCCGGCCGCGAGTTGTAGACCCAGTGCTGCACCGCCGCCGAGGCATGCGGGAAAAAGCCCATGGTCCAGGGCGCATCGGTCTGCGCGATGGTCACCAGCTGGTCGATCAGCTTCTGCTTCTCAGGTCCGTCGTCCAGCGTCTTCATGCGGCCGTAGAGGCGGTCGAATTCGGCGCTGGCGTAGTTGGAGGTGTTCTCGCCGTCGTGCTTGGTCTTGCCGTTGGGGCCGTACAGCAGGAACAGAAAGTTCTCGGCATCGGGGTAGTCGGCGTTCCAGCCCAGCCAGAACACCTGGTAAGTGCCTTTGCGCACCTTGTCCTGGAACTGGTTGTTGTCGGTGGCCCGCACTTCCAGCTGGATGTCGATCTTGGCGAACTGGCGCACCACCCAGTCGATCTCCGAGCGGTTTTCGGGCGTGGGCGCCGAGTAGAAGTCGTAGTTCAGCACCAGCGGCCGGCCGGTCTTGGCATCGCGGCCATTGGGGTAGCCGGCCTCGGCCAGCAGCTTCTTCGCGTCTTCGATCGGTCGCCGCTCCACCTTGCCGTTGACCAGCCGGTGCGTCACCGGGTTGACGTAGCCGGGCTGCCCCTCGCGCGAGCCTTCGATGCCCGGCGGCAGCGGGCTCATCGCCGCATCGCCCGACTTCTTCGGGAAGACCTTGCTGTACTCCTCCCAGTCGATGGCGATGGAGATGGCCTGGCGCAGCTTGCGGTGGCGCTCCGATTCTTCGGGCGTCTTGCCGTCGCCGATCACCGGGTCGAGCATGTTGAAGGCGATGAAGTAGCTGTTGACGTCGGTGCCGCTGTCCAGCCGGAAGCCTTTGTCCAGGTACTCGCGGCGCACCTCGTCGGAGTCGCCCATGTCCACCAGGTAGTCCTTGCCGGTGTCGGGCCGCTCGAAGATCTCGACGTCGTAGAAGCCCTGGCGGAATTTGCCCTTGCGCGGCACCGATTCACGCTCCACCGTCACCACGATCTTGTCGAGGAACGGCGTCTTCTTGCCGCAGTCGGCCAGCAGGCCGGCGGTCTTGGCCACCTCGTCGCCCTCACACGGATAAGGCTCGCCGCGGTAGTTGGGATTGCGGGTCATCACATGGCGCCGGTCCTGGATGAACTCGGTCATCATGAAAGGCCCGGTGCCCACCGGCCAGCGGTCCAGCGTCATGCCGCGTTCGGCCATGCCGGGCTGGGCATAAAAGGCATCGGCCTCCCAGGGCACCGGCGCGGTGAAGGTCATCTGCAGCCAGTAGTTCCACTGGGGGTACTTGCCCTTGATGCGCATGCGCACCGTGTGCTTGTCCAGCGCGGTGGCGCCGGCCAGCGGCCACTGGCGGAAGTCGAGGAACGGCTTGTCCAGGCTGGAAGGGTCGAGCCCCTTGCGCAGCTTGGCATCCTCGGCCTTGACCAGCGTGCTGTACTCGCGCAGGCCGACGATGTACTCGCTGAAGATGCCGAAGATGGGCGTGGTGATGCGGGTGGTGGCGTGCCGCTTGAGGGCGTAGACGAAGTCTTCGGCCACCAGCTCGCGCGTGCCCGTCTGCTCGAAGTCGATGGGCGTGCGGCGGTTGCCGATCTCGCCCGGCTTCATCGAGTGGTACAGGTAGCGACCCTGCGCGTCCTTGGCGAAGGCCGGGTGCGGCTGGTACAGGATGCCCGGCTTGATCGGGATGTCGTAGACGCTCTCGGCGATCTGCTCGCCATCGGCATCGTCGGGCAGCGGCTGGCCGTTCTTGTCCAGGTAATGAGGCTTGACCACCTCGGCCGCGCTCTTGGGCACCAGCACGAAGGGCCGCTTCAGGTAGTGGTAGCCGTACAGCGGCTCGTAGATCTGGTAGGTGAACGGCGTGTCGTTCGACCAGTAGCTGGCCACCGGGTCGAGGTGGCGGGGCGAAGAATCTTGCGCGGCAGTGAACAGCGTGTTGGAGGCGGCCGCTTCATCGGGCCAGGGGTTGTTGTTGCAGGCCGTCAGGCCGGCCAGCGCCACCACGGCGGCCCATGCCTTGCCCACCCGAACCCAACCATCAAAGCCCATGCAACCTCCAAGCGTCTTGCGCATACATCCCATCCGGGCGGCAAAGGCGGGTTCGTGGCCCGGGGGTGCCTCACGGAAGGCGCG
>NZ_CAXFDV010000858.1:0-2184 GCF_964001545.1 uncultured Aquincola sp. | reverse complement strand
GCTCGGCCTTTTCGGCGCGCATCACCGCTTCCACCGGGGCCTCACTGCCGGCCTGCCTGCTGGCCGGCCTCACCACGTTTTCGGGGCCGTTGCATGGCGATGCCTCGGCCCGCGTGCGCGCGCTGTTCGACGAAGTGGCGCGTGCCGGCCCCGACGCGGTGATCGAGCGCCACCTGTCTGCCGCCGTGCCGTTGCCCGGTTTCGGCCACCCGTTGTACCCCGACGGCGACCCGCGCGCCGCGGCGCTGATGCCCGACCTGGACCTGCCCGTCCATGTGGCCCGGTTGATCGACCAGGTGGCCCGCCTCACCGGCCAGGCGCCCACCATCGACGTGGCGCTGGCAGCCCTGGCCGCCCGCCACCGCCTGCCGCCCGATGCGGCCTTTGCGCTGTTCGCCACCGCCCGCAGCGTGGGCCTGCTGGCCCATGCGATGGAGCAGCTCAGCGTCGACTCGGTGATCCGACCTCGCGGCCGCTACGTGGGCCCACCACTGGAAGCGCCGCCCACACCGCCTGCGCGGCCGCGGCGGGTGCGCCAGTGAGTGGCCGCCGCAAGCGCTTCAGGCGGCGGCAGCTTCGCGCGCGGCCTGGGCCTCGGCCATCAGCCAGCGTTTGAATCGGGCGGGGCCCTGGCGCAGGCCGCTGCGGCCGCCCTGCACCAGGTGATAGCCGAACGGCACACCCACCGACGCATCGAAGGGCATCACCAGCCGTCCGTCCGCCAGTTCCTGGCGCACCAGCGTCGGCCGCACCAGCGCGATACCCAGGCCGGCGACTGCTGCCTGCACGACACCGTTGCAATCGACGAACACCGGCCCGCGCAGGGCGTCCACGTGGGAGGCGCCCACCGCGTTCAGCCACAAGGTCCAGTCGCCGCGATGTTCGTCGTGCAGCAGCGTCATCCGGGGCAGGTCGCGGTCGATGGAAGCCGGGCCAGCGCTGCCCAGCAGGCGTGGGCTGCACACCGGCACCAGCGGGTCGTCCAGCAGTTTTTCGGCCTTCATGCCCGGGTGTGGCCCCGGCCCGTGCCGAACGGCGAAGTCGAAGCCTTCGGCCTGCAGGTCGACCAGGCGGTGCGTGGTGTTGATGCGCACCTCGACCTGCGGCGCCCGGGCCTGGAAGCGTGGCAGCCGCGGCAGCAGCCATTGGATGGCAAAGCCGGTGGTGCAGCTGAGGTGGACCACATCGCTGCTGGCATCGGACTGCAGCGCCTGCGTGGCCTGAGCGATCTGGCGCAAGGCGGGTTGTATGGCGTCGAGGTAGCGGCGCCCGGCCTCGGTGAGTTGCAGGCGCCGCGGCTGCCGCTCGAACAGCGGGGTGCCCACCGCCTCTTCCAGCTTGGCCACCTGCTGGCTCACGGCCGCCGGGCTCACGTGCAAAGCCTCGGCCGCGGCCTTCATGCTGAGCCTGCGCGCTGCATGTTCAAAGCAGACCAGTGCGTGCAGGGGAGGGAGCTTCATGATGAAGATGAACTTAACCGTGATGGCGAAGATTAGCTTGTGGCGCGAGGCGCGGCGGACCTGTAATGGCCCACCACGATTCCACCGTGACCATGAGAGTTTCCGACTATCTCCGCCTGTGCCTGCTGGCCGCGTTGTGGGGTGCCAGCTTCCTGTTCATGAAGATCGCGGCGCCGGTGCTGGGTGCGTGGCCGACGGCCTTCTTCCGCGTCTTGTTCGGCCTGCTGGGCTTGTGCGCCATCCTCGCGTTGATGCGTGCGAGTTGGCGCTTTCAGGGCAAGTTCAGGCACGCATTGGCCTTGGGCGTCATCAATTCCGGCATCCCCTTTGCGATGTACTGCCTGGCCGCGCAATGGTTGCCGGCGGGCTATTCGGCCATCTTCAATGCAACCACCCCGTTGATGGGCATTGCCATCGGCGCACTGTTCTTTGGTGAGGCCGTCACCGGCCGCAAGCTGGCGGGCGTGTGCCTGGGCTTGGGCGGCGTGGCCGCGCTGACCACCACAGGTCCCACGGCTTTGTCCTGGCCGTTGGCGGCCGGTGCGCTGGCCTGCCTGGTGTCCACCGGCTGTTACGGCCTGGCCGGCTTCCTCACCCGCCGCTGGATCACCGAGCGCGGCGGTCTGGACGCACGGCTGGTGGCACTGGGCAGCCAGTTGGGCGCCACGCTGCTGTTGGCCCCGGTGTTCGCGGCCTCGGTCGCAGTCCAGCCACCCGCCAGCTG
>NZ_CAXFDV010000857.1:0-2217 GCF_964001545.1 uncultured Aquincola sp. | reverse complement strand
GGGCTGATGAAGTGGTTCTTCTACCCCGGCTTTACCGCGCGCACCGGCGGCCTGCTGCGCGAGCGGGGCCTGGCCGAGGCGCAGGCCGCCTTCGACCGTGATGCCTGGCTGGCCGGCCTGGGGCTGCAGCGGCGGCCGGGTGAGCGGGTGGTCAGCCTGTTCGCTTATCCCTCCGCGCCCTTCGGCGAGTTGCTGCAACGGCTGGACGACCAGCCCACGCTGGTGCTGGTGTGCGCCGGCTCTTCGCAGGCCGCCGCGCTGGCCCAGGCGCCGGCCGCGCCGCGCCACCTGCGGCTGCACGCCCTGCCCTGGCTCAGCCAGCCCGACTTCGACCGGCTGCTGTGGAGCTGCGACCTCAACTTCGCGCGCGGCGAAGACTCCATCGTGCGGGCCATGTGGGCCGGCGCGCCCTTCGTGTGGCACATCTACCCGCAGCACGACGATGCGCACGTGGCCAAGCTGCAGGCCTTGCTGGACCGCATGGCGGCGGTGGACGGCGCGGTGGCCGCCATGGACGGTCGGGTGGCTGCGCCACGGCACGCGCTGTGGTGGGCCTGGAACGGCCTGGGGCCCTGGCCCGATGCGTGGCCGCCGATCGTCGACTGGCGCGCCGCCAGCCAGCGCTGGCGCCAAGCCCTGCTGCTGCAGCCCGACCTGGTGACCCAGCTGCTGCAGTTTTGCGCGGCCAAGGCCGGCAGGCTAGAATAGCGGGCTCTGCGTGGCACTGCGACCAGCCTGTAACACCGGCTGGCCACAGCCGCCCGCGCGACACGGCGTCGCGATCTGCCGCAAAACCGATACGCAATGCTTCGCAAGCTGCAGAAGTGCCAGCGCCACCCGCACACCGGGCCGGCGCAGCGCCCAGGCGGCAAGCGACGCCCACCGAACCAAGAGAGCCGCTATGAAACTCGCACAGGAAATCCGCGCAGGCAACGTCATCATGCAGGGCAAGGACCCGATGGTGGTGCTGCGTACCGAATACAGCCGCGGTGGCCGCGGCGCTGCCACGGTGCGCATCAAGATGAAGAACCTGCTGAACGGCGGCGGGGCCGAAGTCGTCTTCAAGGCCGACGACAAGATGGACCAGATCATCCTGGACAAGAAGGAGTGCACCTACACGTACTTCGCCGACCCGATGTACGTGTTCATGGACTCCGAGTACAACCAGTTCGAGGTGGAAGCCGAGAACATGGGCGACGCCATCAGCTACCTCGAAGACAACATGCCCGTGGAAGTGGTGTTCTACGACGGCAAGGCCATCTCGGTCGAACTGCCCACCACCGTGGTGCGCGAGATCGAGACCGAGCCGGCCGTCAAGGGCGACACCTCGGGCAAGGTGATGAAGCCTGCCAAGATCGTCGGCACCGGCTTCGAGATCTCGGTTCCGCTGTTCGTGGAAAGCGGCGACAAGATCGAAATCGACACCCGCACCCACGAATACCGCAAGCGCGTCTGAACGCGATGCACGCAGTGGCCACGGCCAGCCTGCAGGATCAAGGGCACCTCGGTGCCCTTTTTTCATGGCGGCGGCGATGACGGCGAGCGATGCGCTGGACTTGCTGCGCGCCGCCGGCCTGCCGGCGCGCTGGGCGGGGCAAGAGCGCTTCGTGCTGCTGGCGATGGGTGGCCAAGCCGATGTGCTGCTGGCCGCACTGCGACAGGCCTGGGAAGGCGATGCGCAGCGTTGCCGGCGGCTGCAGGTGGTGCTGCTGCTCACCGCGGCGCAGCCTTTGGCGGCTGGCGCGGGGGTGAGTGTGCCGGGGCTTCAGCGGCTGCCCATGCCTGCGCTGGCCGATGGCAGCAGGCTGACCGTCGACCTCTTGCAACCGCCCGGGCTGCAGGCCGGCAACTCCCACCACCAGGTGCTGCGCGAAGGTTTGCGCGCGCTGCGCCTGCAGGCCGATGCGCTGCTGCTGGCCGGCCCCGGCTGGGACGACCACCTGCTGCGCCGGCTAGGCAGCCTGGCAGCGCCGCAAGCCACGCTGGCGGCCGCGGTGGCCGCGACCACGACGGACCTTTCAAAAGGCCTGCGCGCCGCGGGCTTCGTGGTGGAAGCGGCTTCGCAAACTCTGCTGCAGGCGCGTTATGCGCCCCGCTTCGTGCCCCGCGTGCAGGACGTCACCGGCCCGGCCGCCCAGCCGGGCGACGAGGTGCTGGTGCTGGGCGCCGGGCTGGCCGGCGCCGCCTGTGCGCAGGCCCTGGCCCGCGCGGGCCTGC
>NZ_CAXFDV010000856.1:0-2824 GCF_964001545.1 uncultured Aquincola sp. | reverse complement strand
GTAGAACTTGACATCGCCGAAGTAGTTGGCCGGCGTGATGTTGCCGCTGAGCACATAGCTGGGCGGGCCGTCCAGCGCCGAGGCCGGGCTGGTGGGCCTGGTGGTCAGCGTGGGGGTGTACTTGCCGTTGGCGTCCTTGTTGAGCACGGCGATGGTGGGCGCCGCGGCCGTGGTGTCGGCGCCCGGGTACTCGGGCGCGCAGGCGCAGATCAGGTACTGGTGGTTCAAGAACGAGCCGCCGAACGCACCCTGGAAGAAGTTGTCGGCCAGCACGTACTGCTGCGCCAGCTTGTACATGGCCGACTGGCTGGTGTCGAAGTGGCCCATGGTCAGACCGCCCGCGTCCGACCAGGCGGCGAACATGTCGTTGGCGCCGCCATCGATCTGCATCTGGTTCTCGAAGAACCGGTGGTACAGGTCGCGCGTGACGGTGCTGGTGGTGAGCGTGGCATTGGCGCTGGCCTGGAAAGCCGTCTCGATCGAGAAAGGCGCGTTGGCCAGGCCCGCGCTCTGCGCCTGCGTGACCACGGGCGTCACGCCACCGGCGGTCACGCCGCCCCAGGTCTGCGGCAGGGTGGCCAGCACGCTGCCGTTGCGGTCCTTCTGCGGCACGTAGGCAGAGGTCAACTGGCCGTTGGCGCCGTACAGGCTGCCGAGTCCGTTGGCGCCCGGGAAGTTGCCGTACAGCCCGTCGAAGCTGCGGTTCTCGGCGTAGATGACCACCACGTTCTTGACCTTGGCGCGCAGGGCGGTGGTGGTGTCAGGACCGTCGCTGCCGCCGAAGCAGGCGCTCAAGGCCAATGCGGTCAAGGGTGTCGCGAACAACACGAGGCGGTGGACCAGGGGGCGGCTGTGCATGGTGGCGTGTGCAGGAAGTTGGCGGAAGGCTGCAATGCAGTCTTCAGAGCCTCCATGACAGCGGAGTTACATGCGCGGCCGCCACGACCACAACCCGCACCTGTACAGCGGAGCGACAGGTTGGCGGGCCTGTATGACGGCGATGTGTCATGCCGATGCCATCGGCTGCTTCTACAAACGGGTGGTGTTCATCCAGAGGGCCGGGCCGGTGAGATTCGTAGCGATGGCAGTGCAGCTGGTGCTGCTGGTGGCGGGCGCGTGGTGGGCGCCGTGCTCGGCCGCGCCGGCCGACCAAGCGCAGCCCTTCTACGGCACGACGTTCGAGCGCCAACCCACGGCGGCCGAGCTGACCGAGCTGGGCCGGCGCCTGTTCAACGAGCCCGCGCTGTCGGCCTCGCGGCGCATGAGCTGCGCCAGCTGCCACAGCCCGCTGCATGGCTACGGGCCTGCCAATGCCTTGTCGGTGCAGCTGGGCGGGCCCGATGGCCGCCAGCAGGGTTTGCGGGCGGTGCCTTCACTGCGCTACCGGCAGGCCACGCCGCCCTTCAGCGAACACTTCAACGACACCGATGGCAACGACGGCATCGACCAGGGGCCGACCGGCGGGCGCACCTGGGACGGGCGGGCCGACTCCACACACGAGCAGGCCGCGCTGCCGCTGCTGTCGCCGCTGGAGATGGCCAATCACGACACTGCCCAGGTGGTCGCCCGTCTGGCGGCATCGCCCAGCGCGGCGGACTTTCGCCGCACCTTCGGGCCGCAGGTGCTGGCCCAGCCCGACAAGGCCTGGAAGGGGCTGCTGTGGGCGCTGGAGGTGTTCCAGCAGAGCCCGGCCGACTTCTACCCCTACAGCAGCCGTTACGACGACTTCCTGCGCGGCCGGGCGGACCTGAGCGCCGCCGAGCGCCGCGGGCTGGCGGTGTTCAACGACCCCAACAAGGGCAACTGCTTCCAGTGCCATCCGGGCGCCATCAAGCGCGGGGTGTTTCCGGAGTTCACCGACCATGGGCTGATCGCCCTGGCCGTGCCGCGCAACCGCCGCATCGCCGCGAATGCCGACCCGGCCTTTGTCGACCTCGGCCTGTGCGGGCCGCTGCGCACCGACCTGAAGGACCATCCCGAGTACTGCGGCCTCTTCAAGACGCCCAGCCTGCGCAACGTGGCGGTGCGCCAGGCCTTCTTCCACAACGGCGTGTATCACCGGCTGGAAGACGCGGTGCGCTTTTATGCCGAGCGCGACGTGCACCCGGCCCGGGTGTACCCGCGTGGCCCCGCTGGCCGCGTCCATCGCTTCGACGACCTGCCGGCGCGCTACCGCGACAACGTCAACACCGAGGCGCCGTTCGGGCGCGGCCCGCACGGGCAGGCCCGCCTGACGGAGGCGGACGTGAAGGCCCTGGCCGCCTTTCTGCGCACCTTGACCGATGCCGACCTGCTGGCCGTGGCGCACTGAGCCAGCCCGCGCGGGCCGGCTGCCAGGCGTTCTTCAGCTGCCGATCACCGCCATCCGGTACTGCAGCGCCTCGGCCATCTCGGTCATGCCGATGGTGTCGGCGCCGGCCAGGTCGGCCAGGGTGCGGGCCACGCGGAGGGTGCGGTGCAGGCCGCGGCCTGACCAGCCCAGCCGCTCGGCGGCGCGCTGCAGCAGGGCGCTGGCGGCGGCGTCGGGCGCGCAGTGCAGCGGCACCTCGGCCGGGCCCAGGTCGGCATTGATGCAGCCCTGGCGGGCCCGCTGGCGCTCGCGGGCCGCGGCCACACGCGCGGCCACCACGGCACTGGGCTCGCCTTCGGGCGCCTGCATCAGCTGCGCGGGGGCGATGGCCGGCACGTCCACCTGCAGGTCGATGCGGTCCAGCAGCGGCCCCGACAGCCGGCCCTGGTAACGGGCCACCTGGTCGGGCGTGCAGCGGCAGGCGCGCAAGTGCCCGGCCGGCGCGCCCAGAAAGCCGCAAGGGCAGGGGTTCAT
>NZ_CAXFDV010000855.1:0-3416 GCF_964001545.1 uncultured Aquincola sp. | reverse complement strand
GCCGAAGGGCGTGGCCATGGCCCGGCCACCGGCGTTGGGGGTGCCGCCCGGTGCGGTGTGGCACACCAGGCAGTCGCCGGCCGCGGCCAGCAGGCGGCCACGCTCGATGGTTTCACTTGTATAGACAAGTGCGCTGCTGCCTGGCGCCACCGGGGCGATGGCCGGTCGCCAGCCGAGGGCGGCGGCGCCCAGCCCCACCGCGCCGGCCAGCAGTGCACCGGCGGTGGCCCACAGGCCGCGGCGGCGGCGGGGCAGCGGGGCGTCGGGCGGCAGCGCCGCGGAGGCGGGTGGCGCTGCGGCAGGCGCGGCCAGCGCTGCAGCAGCCGGCGCGTGCGCGCCCTCCGGCCCCGGCAACGGGTTCAGCGCCGCCCGCACCAGCTCGGGCGTGAACGGCGGGTTGCGAAAGCGCACGCCGGTGGCGTCGAAGATGGCATTGGCGATGGCCGCCGTGCCCGGTACCGAGGCCGATTCGCCCGCACCCAGCGGCGCCTCGCCCGGGCGGGGCATCAGCATCACCTCCACCACCGGCACCTCGCGGAAGCTGAGGATGGGGTAGCTGCCCCACTCGCGCGTGGCCACGGCGCCCAGGTTCGGGCCGGCCGGCTCGGTGCGCACCTGCTCCTTCAACGCGCGGCTGGTGGTCTGCAACACGTTGCCGTGCACCTGGTGCTGCACGCCGGCAGGGTTCACCATCAGGCCGGCGTCATGCCCCACCACCACGCGGCTGACGTGCACCTCGCCGGTCACGCGGTTCACCTCCACATCGGCCACCCAGGCCGCCCAGGCGGCGCCGAAGCCGGGGAACTTGCTGTGCACGTAACGCGCATAGGCAAAGCCCTGGCCCTTGAGCAGCTGGCCATCGCTGCCTGGCACCGCGCCCTGGCCTTGTGGCGCGGTGTGCGGCAGCCAGCCGGCCTTGGCGGCGGTGGCGCGCACCAGCTCGGCGGCGCGTTCGTCCTTCAGGTAGCGCAGCCGGTAGTCCACCGGGTCCACGCCTGCGGCGGTGGCCAGCTCGTCGATGTACGACTCATGCGCGAACGAATTGGGCAGCGCCGAGACGCCGCGCAGCCACGAGGCCCGCAGGATGGGCGGCATGTCGTTGGCCGCCACGCGCAGGTTGGCGTAGTCGTAGGGCGGCACCGCGGTGCGGTCGCCCATCTCGTAGGCGGTGGCCGTGGCCGGCACCGTGCCGGTGAGCAGCAGCGCCAGCGTGGGCGCGCCGTTGCTGGGGTAGCTGGTCTGGAAGTCGTAGGCCGCGGGCGAGCCATCGGCCTGCAGCCCGCCGTCGATCTGCATCAGCTGGGCGGCGCCCTTGGGCTCCCAGGCATGTTCCTGCTCACGCGTCAGCTGCACCCGCACCGGGCGGCCGACCGCGCGCGACAGCAGCGCCGCGTCGGCGGCGACGTCGTCGGCGCCGTTGCGGCCGTAGCAGCCAGCGGCTTCCAGGCGCACCACGTCCACCTGCACATCGTCCAGGCCGGTGAGCCGGGCCAGGTCGGCGCGCAGCACATGCGGGTTCTGGGTGCCGGCCCACACGGTGAGCCGGCTGCGCTGCCAGTCGGCCACCGCGCACGAAGGGCCGATGGACGCGTGCAGCTGGTAGGGCCACAGGTAGCTGCGCGGCATCGGCTGCGCGGCGGTGGCGATGGCGCCCGCCACGTCACCGCGTTCCAGCAGCAGGCGGCGCGTGGCGGGGTTGGTGCGCACGGCGTTTTCCACGTCGTGCAGGCCAGGCAGGCCGGGCCAGGGCTTCCAGTGCACCTGCAGCGCGTGCATCGCGGCCTCGGCCTGGTCTTCACGTTCGGCCACGATGCCGATGAAGTCGCCGATGACCACCACGTCGACGATGCCGGGCACATGGGCGATGGACTTGCGGTCCACCGCTTGCAGCGTGTGGCCGACGAAGTCGCCGGCATCGACGCCGGCATAAGGCGGGCGCACCACACGGCCATGCAGCATGCCGGGCAGGCGCATGTCGTGCACGAAGGTCAGCTCGCCGGTGGCCTTGGCGGGGATGTCCACCCGCGGTACCGGCTGGCCAATCACGCGGTGCTCGTGCTCGGGCTTCAGCGCCACGCTGCCGGGCGCCAGCTTCAGCAGCACCTGCCGGCCGTGCAGGTCGGCCGGCGTGGCGCCCTGCTCGCGCAGCCAGGCACGCGCCTGCGCGGCGGCCTGGCGCAGCGGCAGGCCGTGCACCTGCAGCGAGGCGCTGGCGATGGTGGCGCCCTGGTTGGGCACGCTGCAGGTGTGGCCCATCAGCATGGTCACCTGCGTCAACGGCAGGTCCAGCTCTTCGGCCACCAGCTGCGACAGCGCGGTGCGCAGGCCGGTGCCCAGGTCCACATGGCCGTGCAGGCCGTTGGCGCTGCCGTCTTCCCACAGCGCGAGCAGGATCTCCGGCCCTTCGGCCGGGTTGGCCGGCACGGCAGCCGGCTGACCGGGGCTGGGCGGCGGCGCGGGGGGCGGATCGCGCGTGACCAGCAGCACGCCGGTGGCAGCCAGGAAGCCGGCGCGGTCGAGGTGCTGGGCCTTGCTGGCGAGCGTCATCAACCAACAGCCTCCTGCTGCAACACCACCGCCCGCCGCACCGCGGCCAGGATCTCGAGGTGGGTGCCGCAGCGGCACAGATGGTGGGCCAGGGCTTCGCGGATCTGCGCCTCGGTGGGTTGCGGGCAGTGGTTCAGCAGCGCCACGGTGGCCATGACCATGCCGTTGAGGCAGTAGCCGCATTGCGCGGCCTGGCTGTCGATGAAGGCCTGCTGCGCCCAGTGCGGCGCCTGGCGGTCGCCCAGGCCTTCCAGCGTGGTGATGTCGCGGCCCTGTACCCCGGCCACCGGGATGCAGCAGGAGCGCGCCACGCGGCCATCGACCAGCACCGCGCAGGCGCCGCACTGGCCCAGGCCGCAGCCGTACTTGGGTCCGTTGAGCCGCAGGTCGTTGCGCAGCACCTGCAGCAGTGGCGCGGTCGGCGGCACCTGCAGCGCCTGGGCCTGGCCGTTGACCTGCAGATGAAGCGTGACCGTGACCGGTGCGGGTGAGGGTACTGCGGCGGCGGTCACGGCGGCTGAGGGTCGATCAAGCGGTGGCGATGTCGCTCGACTGGATGCGCTTGACGCCCTTGGCCGCCATCTGCTTCCAGGCCGCTTCCAGCGAGCCGTTGAGGTCGATGGCGCGGGTGGCGTCTTCGATCACATAGACCTTGAAGCCGGCCTTGCGCGCGTCCATCGCGGTCCAGGCCACGCAGAAATCGGTGGCCAGGCCGGTGACGTACACCGTCTTGATGCCGCGGGCCTTGAGGTAGCCGGCCAGGCCGGTGACGGTCTTGCGGTCGGCTTCTTCGAAGGCGGAGTAGCTGTCCACGCCCTTGTTGAAGCCCTTGCGGATGATGAGCTGCGCGGTGGGCAGCTTGAGGTCCT
>NZ_CAXFDV010000854.1:0-2168 GCF_964001545.1 uncultured Aquincola sp. | reverse complement strand
GCCGGCCGGCTCTGCATCCCAGCCCACGTGGGCCTGCGCGTCGAAGGTGACGGCCGCCTGCAGCGCTGCCGCAGGCACCGTCAGCTCCACCAGGTAACGGTTCAGCGGCAGGCTGTTGCCCAGGTGCACCAGCGTTTCCAGGCAGGCCAGCGCCCGGCTGCCCGAGGCATACAGCAAGGGGGTGCCACGGCGGTTCCAGCGCCCGCCGGACGTTTCGGCCCCTTTGCCGGAGAGGTCGGTCGCTTCGTACGACGGCGTGTCGGCGGCAATGCGCCAGAACGCCGTGGCCTCGCTCAAGCGTAGGCCCCGCTCTGCATCTGCTCGACCAGGCTGGTCACCAGTGCCCGGCCGTCCGCGGTGTCCATGAAGTCGCCGGGCGGCCGGCCGCCCAGCGCGGCGTTGGGCGCATCCAGCCAGCCCGCCGTCCAGCGTGCGGCGTCAAAGCCTTCGGCCGTGCCTGATTCGGCCACGATCTTTTCCACCTGGCCCACCAGGCGCGCGATGCCCAGCGCACGCTCGCTTTCGTCCTGGCTGAGCAGGTCGTTGGCCGCGATCTTGCGATTGGCGGTGGCGCGGGCAATGCCCAGCCAGGCATAAAGCCGCTCGCGCGGCACGCTCATGTCGTCGGCCAGGGCGGTGAGCATCGTGGCGGGCAGCCCTTGCTTGACCATGCCGATGCGGTCGAGCTGGCCGGCGTCAACGAAAAAGCGGTAACTGCGCTGCCGGGCAGCGAGTGCCTTGCGCAGCGCGGGCCGGAGGCCGAGCCGCGTGGCACCGGCAGGGACCGTGGTGGATCGCATGGGCGCTGGCTCCGCTGGATTGAGCACCCATTGTGGCTCAAATGAGCCATACGCGCCCAATAGGTCAGGGGCGCGGCCCTACGCCGCCGCCGGCTCCCACACGCCTTCCAGGCGGTCTTCCAGCTCGTCGCTGGCGCGTTGCAGGGCGGCCAGGGTGTCGGCGTCGGGGCGCCAGTAGGCGCGCTGGCTGGCTTCCAGCAGGCGGTTGGCCACGCGGGAGGAGGCGGTGGGGTTCAGGCGCGCCAGGCGGTCGCGCATCACCGGGTCGAGAAGGAAGGTTTCGGTGAGCTGCTGGTACACCCAGGGCTGCACCTGGCCGGTGGTGGCCGACCAGCCCAGCGTGTTGGTCACATGCGCCTCGATCTGGCGCACGCCTTCGTAGCCGTGCTGCAGCATGCCCTCGTACCACTTGGGGTTGAGCATGCGGGTGCGGGTTTCCAGTGCCACCTGCTCGGCCAGCGTGCGCACCGTGCCGTCGCCGCGCGTCTGGTCGCCGATGTACACCGGCGGCGACGCCTCGCTGGCATCGCCGCGCTGGCGGCGCGCGCGCTTGACCGCGCCGGTGATGCCACCCAGCGTGTCGAAGTAGGTGTCCACCGTGGTCACGCCCAGCTCCACCGAATCGAGGTTCTGGTAGGTCAGCTGCACGTCGGCCAGCACGCTGTTCAGCAGCGCGGCCTGCAGCTGCGGGCGGCCGTTGCGGCCGTAGGCAAAGCCCTTGCGGCGGGCGTAGCACTCGGCCAGTTCGTCTTCCTGCTGCCAGCCGCTGCTGTCCACCAGGTGGTTGACGTTGGCACCGTAGGTGCCTTCGGCATTGCCGTACACGCGCAGCGCCGCGGTTTCCAGCGTGCAGCCATGGGCCTGCTGGTAGGCCAGCGCATGCTTGCGGATGAAGTTGTGCTCGGGCGCTTCGTCGGCCTGCGCACACAGCCAGGCGGCTTCGGCCAGCAGCTTGATCTGCAGCGGCATCAGGTCGCGGAAGATGCCCGACAGCGTGATCACCACGTCGATGCGCGGCCGGCCCAGCGCGGCGAGCGGCAGCAGCGTGGCGCCCGCGATGCGGCCATAACCATCGAAGCGCGGCGCCGCGCCCATCAGCGCCAACGCCTGCGCGATGGGGGCGCCTTCGGTCTTGAGGTTGTCGGTGCCCCACAGCACCATGGCGATGGACTCGGGCAGCGCATGGCCATCGGCGGTGTAGCGGTCCAGCAGGCGCTGCGCCTGCTGCGTGCCGTCCTTCACCGCAAAGGCGCTGGGAATGCGGAAGGGGTCGAAGCCATGCAGGTTGCGGCCGGTGGGCAGCACCGCGGGCGTGCGCAGCAGGTCGCCGCCCGGGGCCGGCCGCACGAAACGGCCATCGAGCGCGCG
>NZ_CAXFDV010000853.1:0-5808 GCF_964001545.1 uncultured Aquincola sp. | reverse complement strand
TTGATGCTGATGCTCATCGGCCTGGTGTTCCGCGGCGTGGCCTTCGAGTTCCGCATGAAGGCGCGGGCCGGCAAGCGCCGGCTGTGGGACCAGGCCTTCATCGGCGGATCGGTGGCGGCCACCTTCTTCCAGGGCGTCACGCTGGGCGCCTTTCTCGATGGTGTGCCGGTGGTCGACGGCGAGTTTGCCGGCGGCCCGCTGGACTGGGTGTCGCCCTTCGCTTTGTTCACCGGTCTGGGGCTGATGGTGGCCTATGCGCTGCTGGGCGCCACCTGGCTGGTGATGAAGACCGAAGGCCCGTTGCAGCAACGCATGCGGCAGATCGGCATCGCCTTGACCTGGGCGCTGCTGGCGGTCATCGCCGCCATCAGCGCGTGGACGCCGCTGGCCCACGAAGCCATAGCGCAGCGCTGGTTCCAGCTGCCGCAGCTGCTGTGGTTCTCGCCGGTGCCGCTGCTGGTGGCCGTGTGCACCTGGGCGCTGCTGCGCACGCTGAAGCATGGGCAGGGCCATGCGGCGCCCTTCGTGCTGACGCTGGCGCTGCTGTTCCTGGGCTACAGCGGCCTGGCCATCAGCCTGTGGCCGAACGTGGTGCCGCCGGGCATCACGCTGTGGCAGGCCGCGGGTCCGGATGAAAGCCTGGGCTTTGCGCTGGTGGGGGCGGTGTTCATCCTGCCGCTGGTGCTGGCCTACACCGCCTTTGCGTACTGGGTGTTCCGCGGCGAGGTGCGGGTGGGCGATGGGTACCACTGACCGCGACGGCGCGCCGCGCGCCTGGGGCCGGCGCCTGGCCTGGCTGGCCGCGCTGTGGCTGGCCGGCGTGGTGAGCCTGGGCGCGCTGGCCTGGGCGCTGGGCTGGCTGCTGCAGGCCGTGGGCCTGCAACGCTGACCGGCCGGGCGCGGTGGGTACGGCGATTGCCCACCTGGTGAGCACCAACGACAGGAGCAGCCCGTGAACGACCAGTCCGATGCATCGAACAACAAGCCCATCCCGACGCCGGTGCCCACCGGTCCCGGCAGCACCGCTGCGCCGGGCAGCCTGAGCGCGGGCGCCGCCACCGGTTCGGATTCGGTGTCCGGCACCGGCACGGCAGGTGGCCCCGGCATGGGCGCCAAGATGGGCACGGACAGCGGCAGCAGCAGCGGCGCCTGGGCCAGCCAGGGCAGCGCGGCCCAGGCTGCCGGCAGCCAGCCCGCAGGGCAGAGCAGCCAGCGCCAGGACTATTCGTCTTCGGCCGGCGAAGACCCCGGCTTCGAAGGCACGGCCGCCGCGCTGGACAGCCTGCCGGTGAGCGAAGCGATGCAGGAGATGGTGGAAGTGGCCCGCCAGTTCGTGCGGGAGCATCCGCTGGCCGCCGTGGCCGGCGCGGTGCTGGTGGGCATGGTCCTGGGCCGCCGTTGAGCGGCTGGCGTTGATCAGCTTCACGCTGCCGCGCGAGCGGCTGCGCGCCAGCGTGATCGTGCCGGTGCGCAATGAGGCGCAGCGGCTGCCTGCCACGCTGCAGGCCCTGGCCGCACAGCAGGAAGCACCGGTGTACGAGGTGCTGGTGCTGGCCAACAACTGCAGCGACGACAGTGCCGCGATCGTGCGGGCCTTCGCCCAGCGTCATCCCGCCCTGGCCCTGCAGGTGTGCGAAGTGCAGCTGCCTGCGCCGCAGGCCAATGTGGGCCATGCCCGCAAGCTGCTGATGGACGAGGCCGCCCACCGGCTGCTGGCCGGCCGCGTGCGCGGCGCCTTCATCGCCAGCACGGATGGCGACACCCGCGTGTCGCCCCATTGGCTGCGCAACACCGCGCATGAGATCGACCGCGGTGCGGATGCGGTGGGCGGCCGCCTGCTGGCCGCAAGCGATGCAGCGGGCCAAGAGGATTCGCCGGGCAGCCTGCCGCCCCAGCGCTGGCAGCGCTGGGACACCGCCTACCGCCTGGCCTGCGAAAAGCTGCAGTGCCTGCTGGACCCCGACGACGCCGACCCCTGGCCGCGCCACCACCAGCACTTTGGCGCCAGCCTGGCCGTGCGGGCCGATGCCTACCGCGCCGTCGGCGGCCTGCCGGCCGGCGTGCCCTGGCTGGAAGACGAAGCCCTGGTGCAGGCGCTGCGCCGGGCCGATCGCCGCATCCGCCACAGCGGCGAAGTGCGCGTGATCACCTCCAGCCGCCGCGAAGGCCGGGTGGACGTGGGCTTGTCCTGGCAGCTGCGCGAATGGGACCGCCAGGCCCGCGAGCAGGGCGAGCTGATGGTCGACGACCCCGACGACCTGCAGTGCCTGCTGCTGGCCCGCCACCGCTTGCGCGGGCTGTGGCGGCACGGCTTCGTGGCCCGCGCCGACGACCCGGCCTGGCGGCCACTGGCCCATGTGCTGGGTTTGACTCCGGACGGGCTGCACCGGCAGGCCGTGCAGGCCGCCACCTTCGGCGCGCTGTGGCATGCCGTGCAACAACAGCGCGCCGAGCGGGGCCGGGCCCGCTGCCGCCAGCTGCCGGTGCGCCAGGCCGTGGCCGAGCTGCGGCGGCTGATCGCCGAAGCGCAGCCGCAGCCGCCGCGCTACCGGGCGGGCGCCGCCTCGTGGTGGCTGCCGGCCGGATCCTCGATCTGATAGGCCGGCCCGCGCTGCCAGGCGTCGGCCCCGGGGTGCACGGCGGGCGCGGGAATGTCCGCCCGCTCCTGCCGCTTGCGCTGGCTGTCCACCTCGAAACGGCGGTCGCGCTCGGCCACCATCGCCTCGTTGATCTGCCCATCGGCGGTGGCACCCATCATCAACTGCGGCACGCCCAGCGGCAGCTGCTTGTCGCGGTCGGTGTGCCAGGTGTGCCAGGTCTTGCCGTAGGTGGACACCAGCTTTTCCATCAACGCCTTCTCGGCCGGCGCGGGCACGCCGGGCACGATCAGCTGGCCTGACTTCACCTCATGCACATGGCTGTGCCACAGCCGCTGCCGGCGGCATGCGCTGCAGCGCCGCTGCGCCGGCTTCCAGCAGCCGGGTGCGTGCGCTGGCCTCGCTGCCCGGTGCCGCCACCGGGGAAGCGGTGTTGCCCGCGCTGTCGCCATCGCAGGCGGCCAGAAGGGCCAGCAGCAGGGGCCCGGCATAAAGCAGAGGTGTGGACTTCATGACCGCCCGCCCAGCAGGGGGCGTGCCGCCTGCAGCAACGCGGCCAGCGACAGCGGTTTGGGGATGTGGGCCTGGAAGCCGACGGCCAGTGCGCGCTCGGCATCGGCCCTGCGGCCGAAGCCGGTGACGGCGATCGCCGGCCAGTGGCGGCAGCGCTCGCGCAGGCGCAGGGCCTGCATCAGCTGGTGGCCGTCCATGCCCGGCATCGCGATGTCCGACACCACCAGGTCGAAGTCCTGCGCATCGGCCAGCGCCAGCGCCTGTGCGGCCGCCGATGCGGTGACCACCTCGGCCCCTTCCAGGCGCAGCAGCTCGGCCAGCACCTCCAGGGTGTCGAGGTTGTCTTCCACCAGCAGCACGCGCCGGCCGGCCAGCTCGCCGTCCAGGGCACCGGGCTCGGCCCCGCGTTCGGCCGCAGCCTCGCACATCGGCAGCCAGACGGTGAAGGTGGCGCCCCGGCCGGGCCCGTCGGAATGCGCCTCCACATGGCCGCCGTGCAGGTCGGTCAGCTGCTTGACCAGCGCCAGGCCGATGCCCAGCCCACCCTCGCGCCGGGTGGAGGGGCTTCTGTCGCCCTGCTCGAACATGTTGAACATCGAGTCGATGAAGTCGGGCGCGATGCCGGGGCCGTTGTCGGCCACGTCCAGCCGCGCCAGCACGCCCTCGCGGGCCAGCGTGATGGTCACCTTGCCGCCCGGCTGGGTGTACCTCACCGCGTTGCTGGCCAGGTTCCACACGATCTGCTCCAGCCGCACGATGTCGGCCTGCACCACCACGTCCTGCGCCTGCACCGTCAGGCGGATCGACTTCTCGGCAGCCTGCGCGCGCAGCGCATCGACGATGCGTTCGATCACCGGCGCATAGGCCACCGCCGTGCGCTCCAACGACAGCTTGCCGGTTTCCAGCCGCGACAGGTCCAGCAGGTCGTCGATGATCTGGGCCTGGCCCTGCACGGTCTTGCGGATGGTCTCGGCCGCACGGGCCAGGGGCTCATGCGCCAAGGCCTGCGGCGAGCGGCGGATCAGCTCCGCGTTGATCTGCACCACGTTGAGCGGGTTCTTCAGCTCGTGCGACATCACGGCCAGGAACTCGCTGCGCAAGGCACTGGCCGCTTCCAGCTGCGCGCGCACCTGCTGCTCGGCCCGCAGCAGCTCGTCGCGCTGCCTGTCCAGCAGCTGGCGTTCGGTCAGGTCGCGCGCGATCTTGGCAAAGCCGCTGTGCGGCCCGTCCAGCAAGGGCGTGGTGATGCCGCTGCAATACAGGCGGCTGCCGTCCCGGCGCAGGTGCCAGCGCTCGTCCAGCGCACGGCCTTCCTGCAGCGCGGTGGTCAGCTCGCGCTCGGGCTGGCCGCTGGCCCGGTCTTCGGGCGTGAACAGCAGGCGGAAGTGCTGGCCCAGGGCCTGCGGCTCGGTGTGGCCGAACATCGCCTCCGCGCCCTTGTTCCAGCTGGTCACCAGGCCGGCATCGTCCAGCGTGATGATGGCGTAGTCGCGCGTGCTTTCGGCCACCAGGCGCAGCCGCTCTTCGCGGGCGCGCATCAGCTCCTGTGCACGGCGCCGCTCGGTCACGTCGGTGAAGTTGAGCACCGCGCCGTCGATGCGGTCTTCGTGCGTGCGGTAGGGCGTGATGCGCAGCAGGGTCCAGCCATTGCCGCGGGCGGGCAGTTCACGCTCCAGCGGTTCGGTGGTGCGCAGCACCTGAGCGATGTCGTCCTGCAGCCCCGCATGCTGCAGCCCATGCGGCAACGCCAGCAGCGAAGGCGCCTCGTCGCCTGGCGGCAGCTGGAACAGCCGGCGCGCGGCGGGTGTGAGGCGCTGCACGCGCAGCGACCGGTCGACAAACAAGGTGGCGATGCCCATCGAGCTCATCAGGTTCACCAGGTCGTCGTTGGCGCGGGCCAGGGCGTCGAGGGGTGGCGGGCCGGTGTGCTGCTCAGCGTCGGTCCACTCCACCAGCAGCGGCCCGTCGCCGCCGGGCTGCTGCAGGTCGGGCAGCACACGCATCTGCACGGCGTGTTCGCGGCCGTGTTCGTCGGTCAGTCGCACCACGCCGGTGGCGACCCGTTGCCCGGTCTGGCGCGCACGTGCCAGCGCACCGGCCAGCGCCTCGCCCAGCGGCGGGCGCAGGGCCGCTGGCAGGGGGGTGCCGGTGACGTGTTCAGCATCTTGCCCGGCCAGCAGGTAGCGCCCGGCGCCGGCCGACTGATGCAGCAGGCGGTTGTGCCGATCCACCACCATGGTGGTGGGCATGTGCTGGCGCAGCAGCCGCTGGTGCAGGGGCGCCAGCGGCGTGTCGTCCACCCTCGGGTCAAGGCCTTCCATCGATGTCGCTCTTCCATGCCGCGGCCGGCGGCTTGTGGGTGTTTGTCTGCAGGCGGGGCAAGCGCTGTTCCGGGTGGGCCAGGGCGGTGCAGCGGCCACGGGCGGCGCCTGCGGTACGGCCCTTGCCCCGTGCAGGCGTCAGCCGTTGGCCCATTGGTCAGGCGCCGCGCCCGCGGCGCCGGTCTTGCGGCAATCCATTCACCACCCGAAGGACGCCCGATGAAAGCACTGGTTTGGCACGGCAAGCACGATGTGCGCTACGAGACGATGCCCGATCCGCAGATCGAGGAGCCGCGCGACGCCATCGTCAAGATGAGCTGCTGCGCGATCTGCGGCTCGGACCTGCACCTGTTCGACGGTTTCATGCCCACGATGAA
>NZ_CAXFDV010000852.1:0-2464 GCF_964001545.1 uncultured Aquincola sp. | reverse complement strand
TGCTGCATGTGGCCGCGCACCCGGTGCTCGACAGCTACCAGCGCGAAGTGCTGGGCATGGTGCGCCAGCGCAGCGAAGCCCTGGCCGCGCGCCTGGCCCAGCCCGGCCGGGCCGGCGTGGGCGAGATCGCCGACTTCGTGTTCCTGCAGACGCTCAACCGCACCGAGCCCTTGCTGGCCCACCTGCCGCAGCTGCCGGTGCTGCACCCCGAGCGGCTGTACACCGTGCTGCTGCAACTGGCCGGCGAGCTGTCCACCTTCCGTGAACGCAAGCGCCCCGCCGACTACCCGCCCTACCGCCACGACGATCTGGCGCCGTGCTTTCGCGCGGTGATGGGCGACCTGCGGCAGTCGCTGTCGATGGTGCTGGAGCAAACCGCCATCCCCATCGAGCTGCAGGAGCGCAACCACGGCGTGCGGGTGGCCATCATTGCCGACATCGAATTGCAGCGCCGTGCGCAATTCGTGCTGGCGGTCAATGCGCAGATGCCCAGCGAAGCGCTGCGCGCGCGCTTTCCGTCGCAGGTCAAGATCGGCCCAGCCGAGCGCATCCGCGACCTGGTCAACCTGGCACTGCCGGGCGTGGCCGTCAAGCCGATGCCGGTGGCGCCGCGGCAGATCCCGTACCACGGCGGCTTCAGCTACTTCGAGCTGGAAACCCGCGGCAGCGAGCTGTGGCAGCAGTTGGAACGCTCCGCCGGCCTGGCCTTGCATGTGTCCGGCGACTTCCCCGGCATCGAGTTCGAGTTCTGGGCCATCCGGCCATGAGCCGGCGCGCTCCCACCTTCTTCAGGTAGTCCCCGATGAGCGATCAAGACCCGTTCTCGGCGTTCGAATCCGACCGCACCGTCATCAAGCCCAGCGCCGGTCGTGGCGCGCGGCCCGGTGCGGCGCCGGTGGGGGCGGCGCCCGCGATGCCTGGCCAGGTGCCGGGCGCTGCGCCGGCGCTCGATGCTGCGCCGCTGCCCGAGCTGCCCGGCGTGGCCGGCTTCAACCCGCTGCTGCAGGCCGCGGCGCCGCTGCTGGGCACGGCCGCGCGTTTGCGCAGCATGCCGCAGCACCCCAACCCGGCCGCGCTGCGTGCCGCGCTGGCCGAAGGCATCAAGCAGTTCGAGTCCACCACCCGCGCGCAAGGCCTGCCCAACGAGCAGGTGATCGCCGGCCGCTACGTGCTGTGCACCTTCATCGACGAATGCGCTTCCAGCACGCCCTGGGGCGGCTCGGGCGCCTGGGGCTCGCAGAGCCTGCTGGTGCTGTTCCACAACGAGGTGTCGGGCGGCGAGAAGGTGTTCCAGCTGATGGGCAAGCTGGCCGAGAACGTGCCCGCCAACCGGCCGCTGCTGGAGCTGATGTACATGACGCTGGCGCTGGGCTTCGAAGGCCGCTACCGCGTGATCGACAACGGCCGGGCGCAGCTGGAGACGGTGCGTGAGCGCCTGGCCCAGATGCTGAAGCAGGCCACGCCTGCGGTGGACAAGGAACTCTCGCCCGCCTGGGTCGGCGTGCGCGCCGGCCAGCAGCGCCTGCGTGACGGCATCCCGGTGTGGGTGGTGGCCGCGGCCACCGCGCTGGTGCTGATGCTGGTGTTCATCGCGCTGCGCATGGCCATCAATGCCCGCACCGACCCCACCTTCCAGGCGCTGCAGTCGCTGGACGTCAAGGCCGCGCCGCCCGCCCCGCCGCCGGTGCCCGCGCCGCAGCCGCGGCTGGCGGGCCTGCTGGCGCCCGACATCCAGGCCGGGCTGGTGGAGGTGCGCGACTATGCCGACCGCTCGGTCATCGTCATCCGCGGCGACGGCTTCTTCGAGCCGGCCAGCGCCGACGTGGCCGACCGCGTGAAGCCACTGCTGGGCCGCATCGCCGCTGCGCTCAAGCCGCTGCCCGGGCCGGTGCTGGTGACCGGCCACAGCGACAACCAGCCGATCCGCTCGGTGCGCTATCCCTCCAACTGGCACCTCTCGCAGGAGCGGGCCGACAGCGTGAAGGCACTGCTGGCCGCCACCTTGCCGGCCGACCGGCTGCGCGCCGAAGGCCGTGCCGACAGCGAGCCGGTGGACAGCAACGACACCCCCGCCGGCCGGGCCAAGAACCGCCGGGTCGAGATCACGCTGGCTTCGCCGCCGCAAAGCTGAAGCCGACGGAGCAGGACAGTCCATGAAACGTGTGTTCAACGTCTTGCTGAGCCCTGCGGTGCTCGGCAGCCTGGCGGTGCTGGCGCTCAGCGCCATCGTCTGGTGGCTGGGGCCGCTGCTGGCCTTCGGTGCCGATGCGGCGGGCCAGGTGTCGCGCCCGCTGGGCGGTGTGTTGGCGCGTGCCATCGTCATTGCGCTGATGTGGGCGCTGTGGCTGGGCCGCCTGGGCTGGCTGGCCTGGAAGCGCAAGCAGGCCCATGCGGCGCTGCTGCAGGGCATTGCGCCCGGCCCCAGCGCGGCCGACCAGGAGGCCCAGCTGCTGGACCAGCGCTT
>NZ_CAXFDV010000851.1:0-2359 GCF_964001545.1 uncultured Aquincola sp. | reverse complement strand
TCCAGCGATGCCTTCCGCTCCATCGACCGCAGCACCGGCGCGCTGGCCCCTGAGCTGGCACAGGCCAGCCAGCAGCGCAAGGCCGCCTACCTGGCCGCGGTGCGCGACTGGGCCCGCCAGGGCCCGGCCAGCGCGCATGCATTGCCGGCGCCGCAGGCCGCGGCCCGCGTGCCCGCGCCCAGTGCGGCGCAGGCCGAGGCCCATGCCTGGTTCCTGCTGGGCCAGCAGCTGCTGCGCCAGGGTCAGGCCGAAGAAGCCCGCCACGCGCTGGACCGCGCCAGCCAGCTGCACCCCGACTCCTGGGCCATCTGGCGCCAGCACGCCCCGCGCGACGCCCGCGGCCTCGCCGTCGGCGAAGCCTTCTGGGCGCGGGTGGATGCGCTGGGCGACAAGCCTTACTACGCGTCGGCGCAGCTATAGCTATAGGCCATCAAAACGCCGGCGTGATGGTGCCCTTGTACCTGGTCTGGATGAACTGCCGCACCTCCGGCGTGTGCAGCGCCGCCACCAGCTTGCGGATGGCCGGCGAATCGGCGTTGTCGGCCCGCGTGGCGATGAAGTTGCCGTAAGCCGACTTCAGGCCGTCTTCCAGGAACAGCGCGTCCTTCAGCGGGTTGAGCTTGGCCTCCAGCGCGTAGTTGGTGTTGATCAGCGCCAGGTCCACGTCGCCCAGCGCACGCGGCAGCTGCGCGGCTTCCAGCTCACGGAACTGCAGCTTGCGCGGGTTGTCGACCACGTCGCGCGCGGTGGCCTGGATGCTGGTCGGATCCTTGAGCTTGATCAGGCCCTGCTGCGCCAGCAGCGCCAGTGCCCGGCCCGAGTTGGAGGGGTCGTTGGGGATGGCCACCACGGCGCCGGTCTTGAGCTGCGCCACCGAGGTGATCTTGCGCGAATAACCGCCGAAGGGCTCGATCAGCACCGCGCTGTTGGGCACCTCCACCACCTGGGTCTTTCGGTCCTTGTTGAAGGCGCTCAGGTAGGGCCGGTGCTGGAAGAAGTTGGCCTCCAGCTGGCCTTCGTCCACCACCAGGTTGGGCTGCACGTAGTCGGTGTACACCTTGACCTGCAGGTCGATGCCCTCGGCCTGCAGCTTGGGTTTCACGAACTCCAGGATCTCGGCATGCGGCACCGGCGAAGCCGCCACCCGCAAGACCGTCTGCGCCTGCACGGACTGCAGCGGCAGCATCAGGGCCACTGCGGTGAAGGAAGCGACACGAAGGAACAGGCGTTTCGAAGAGAGGCGCATGAAAGCGATCAAAGGTTGCAATGCCATTCACTGTAGGCACAAGCACCTGATCGCGTAGCGACCGATTGGCATAAGCAAATGCGGGCCCCCAGCCTTCAGGCGCTGGCGGCAGTCTGATGGTCCACCAGACGACATCGCCGTCATCGCACGGAACTTCCGTCCTCAACGTCCCTCCTTCCGCGCGGACAAAGAGACGAGGAGTCAGTGAGCCATGCAGACACTGGGACAGGTTCTTGCGACGGTCATGGCGGCCGGGTGGCTGGGCGCCGGCGCCGCCCAGGCGCAGGACCGCGTGAAGCTCGACGGCCTGGCCATCGACCGCCACGAGGTCACCATCGCGCGCTTTGCCGAGTTCGTGCAGGCCACCGGCCGCGTGACGGCGGCCGAACGCGAAGGCGGCGGCCATGCGTGGGGCCAGGGCTGGGAACGGCGCCCGGGCTGGCACTTCCGCCGCCCGTTCGGGCAAGCGCCGGCCAGCCCGCAATGGCCGGCGGTGCACGTCAGCTGGTTCGAAGCCCGCGACTACTGCGCCTGGGCCGGCGGCCGCCTGCCCACCCGCGAAGAATGGACGCGCGCCGCCTACACCGAGCAACTCGGCACCCCCGGCTTCGTCCAGGGCCGCACCTACCCCTACCCCACCGGCGACAGCGCCGACGGCGCCAACACCAATGGGACCGACCCCTGGCCCACGCTGGCGCCGGTAGGTGCCACCCGCGCAGGTGTGAACGGCCTGCACGACATGGGCGCCAATGCCTGGGAATGGCTGGCCGATCGTCAGGGCGACACCGCCCTGACGGCTGGCGGATCGTGGTGGTACGGGCCGCCGCAGATGCAGGCCGCCGCCATGCAATGGAAGCCGGCCAGCTTCTACGTGGTGTACATCGGGCTGCGTTGCGTGTACGACCTGCCGACTGGCGGGTGACCAAGGCTTGCGGGCGGGGACCTCAATCGTCCTGGTCCCAGGCCCGCAGCAGTTCCGCGGGAATCATGTGAGCGACCTCGGAGAAACGTTTTCCCCACATGCGTTCAGCCTGTTTGATCAGCACGGCCACCGGGCTGCTGGGCTCATGCGTTTCAACCCAGGCGCGCGCCTGCGCAAGTGCGGCGCGCACC
>NZ_CAXFDV010000850.1:0-2633 GCF_964001545.1 uncultured Aquincola sp. | reverse complement strand
CCGCAGTGGATCGACCGCGACCGCTTCGTGCTCAGCAACGGCCATGGCTCGATGCTGCTGTACGGGCTGCTGCACCTGAGCGGTTATGCGCTGCCGATGGAAGAGCTCAAGCGCTTTCGCCAACTGCACAGCAAAACCCCCGGACACCCCGAGGTGGACGTGACGCCCGGGGTGGAAACCACCACCGGCCCGCTGGGCCAGGGCCTGGCCAATGCGGTGGGCATGGCGCTGGCCGAAAAGCTGCTGGCCGCCGAGTTCAACCGGCCGGGCCACACGGTGATCGATCACCACACCTTCGTGTTCTGTGGCGACGGCTGCCTGATGGAAGGCATCAGCCATGAAACCTGCTCATTGGCGGGCACCTGGGGCCTGCACAAGCTGGTGGTGTTCTACGACGACAACGGCATCAGCATCGACGGTGCGGTGAGCGGCTGGTTCGCCGACGACACGCCGGCCCGCTTCGAGGCCTATGGCTGGACCGTGCTGCGCGACGTGGACGGCCATGACGCCGAGCTGCTGGACGCCGCCATCGACGAGGCGCTGGCCAGCGACAAGCCGGTGCTGGTGTGCTGCAAGACCGAGATCGGCCACGGCTCGCCCAACCGCGCCAACACCGCTGACGTGCACGGCGCGCCGCTGGGCGCGACCGAGATCGCACTGACGCGTGAGCGCCTGGGCTGGCAGGCTGCGCCCTTCGAGGTGCCCGAGGCCGTGGCCCAGGCCTGGGACGCGCGCGCCGACGGTGAAAGCCGCTACTGCGCCTGGAAGGCGCGCTTTGCCGCGTATGCCGAGGCCTACCCCGAGCTGGCCCATGCGCTGCTGCAGCGCACCGCGGGCCGCGGCGGCGGCGCGCTGGAAGCGCCGGCCGAGGCCGCCTTGGCCCAGGCCATCGAAGAAGCCGAAGCCCGGCGTGCGGCCATCGCCACGCGCAAGGCCTCGCAAGACTGCCTGAACGTGTTCGGCCCGGCGATGCCGGCGCTGCTGGGGGGATCGGCCGACCTGACCGGTTCCAACCTGACCGACTGGCGCGGCCACCAGCCGCTGACCGGCCGGGGCACGGGCAACCATGTGCACTACGGCGTGCGCGAGTTCGGCATGGCCGCGGTGATGAATGGCATCGCGCTGCATGGCGGCTACCGGCCTTATGGCGGCACCTTCCTCACCTTCAGCGACTACGCGCGCAATGCGCTGCGCATGTCGGCGTTGATGAAGCTGCCGGTGGTGCATGTGTTCACCCACGACTCCATCGGCCTGGGTGAAGACGGCCCCACCCACCAGCCGGTGGAACATGCCAGCAGCCTGCGGCTGATTCCGGGCCTGGACGTGTGGCGCCCCGCCGATGCCACCGAAACCGCGGTGGCCTGGCGCGCCGCGCTGCGCCGCAGCGACGGGCCGGCCGCGCTGCTGCTCACGCGCCAGGCCCTGCCGCATGCGGGCGACGGCACGCCGCGGGCCGAGGACATCGCCCGCGGGGCTTATGTGCTGCGCCGCCCGGCGAATGAACGCCTGGTGCTGCTGGCCAGCGGTTCCGAGGTGTCGCTGGCGCTGGCCGCGGCCGACCGGCTGGCGCAGCAGGGCGTGGCGGCGCGTGTGGTCTCGGTGCCCTGCCTGGACGTGTTCGACCGCCAGGACGCCGCCTACCGCGCCGAGACGCTGCCGCGCCACCTGCCACGCCTGGCCATCGAAGCCGGCAGCACCGGCCTGTGGTGGAAGTACGTGGGCGAGCAGGGCGACGTGATCGGCCTCGACGGCTTCGGCGAATCGGCGCCCGCGGCGCAGCTGTTCAAGCTCTTCGGCTTCACGCCCGAGGCGGTGGTGGAGCGGGCGCTGCGGCTGCTGCCGGCACCCGCCACCGCAACGGAAGCCCCGCGCCCGCTGGCCACTGCCTGAACACCGACCGCATCCCTTTCACCTCAGGAGAACCAAGATGGCGATGATCTCTTTGCGCCAGTTGCTCGACCATGCGGCCGAGCACGGCTACGGCGTGCCGGCCTTCAACGTCAACAACCTGGAGCAGATCCAGGCCATCATGCAGGCCGCGCAGCGCACCAACAGCCCGGTGATCCTGCAGGCCAGTGCCGGTGCCCGCAAGTACGCGGGCGAGCCCTTTCTGCGCAAGATGGTGGAGGCCGCGGCCGAGATGTACCCCGACATCCCGATCGTGATGCACCAGGACCATGGCGCCAGCCCGGCGCAGTGCCTGCAGTCCATCCGCTCGGGCTTCACCAGCGTGATGATGGACGGCAGTCTGCAGGAAGACGCCAAGACGCCGGCCAGCTACGACTACAACGTGGACGTGACCCGCCGCGTGGTGGAGATGGCGCATGCGGTGGGCGTGTCGGTGGAAGGTGAGCTGGGCTGCCTGGGCTCGCTGGAATCGGGCCTGGCCGGCGAAGAAGATGGCGTGGGCGCCGAAGGCGCGCTGACGCACGAGCAGATGCTCACCGACCCCGAGCAGGCCGCCGACTTCGTGCGCCAGACCGGTGTGGACGCGCTGGCGATTGCCATCGGCACCAGCCATGGCGCCTACAAGTTCAGCCGCCAGCCCACCGGCGACATCCTGGCCATCGACCGCATCAAGGCCATCCACCAGCGCATCCCCGACACGCACCTGGTGATGCACGGCTCCTCAT
>NZ_CAXFDV010000849.1:0-27491 GCF_964001545.1 uncultured Aquincola sp. | reverse complement strand
TTCCCGTTCCAAGGCATCCCATGACGCAGTCAAACAAGCTCAAGCGCGTGGCACTCGTGACCGGCGCTTCCTCCGGCATTGGCGCAGCTGCCGCCCGGCAGTTGCTGGCCGCCGGCTTCGCGGTCTACGGCACCAGCCGGCGCGGCGGCGCGGGCGCTGCAGGCAGCTTGACCAACTTCCATGGCGTGGTGGGGGTGACCAATGCCGTGCTGCCGGTCATGCGCCAGCAGCAAGGTGGCCGCATCCTGAACATCGGGTCGGGCCTGGGGTTCATCCCTTCGCCGTTCAGTGCCTACTACTCGGCGACCAAGCATGCGCTGGAAGGCTACTCGGAGTCGCTGGACCACGAGGTCCGCGGCTTCGGCATCCGCGTGGCAGTGATTGAACCGGGCGCGACAAAGACGTCCTTCGACACCAGCACCACCGCAGCCGACCAACCGCTGCGCGCCTACGACACGCTGCGTCAAGGCTACCTGGCGGCTTATGAACGTGCCATGGCGGTGGCCGACACCCCTGAGAGCGTGGCGCAGACCATCGTGAGGGCCGCCCTGGCAGAGCGCCCGTTGCTGCACTACCCGTCGGGCCCATCGGCGCAGCAAGGCGCCTTGGCGCGCCGCTTTCTGCCGCGCGCCCTGTTCGACAAGGTGCTGCACAAGCAGTTCGGTCTGGCCTGACGCCCGCACGCCCCACAACCCGCGCAGCGCGCCGCACCGTGCCTGCCGAACACCCCAGTCCCATGAAAGCACTCACCTTCAAGCGCTACGGGAAGTCGCCCGACATCGGGTTCGCCACCATCGACACCCCCACCTTGCAGCCCGACGAGCTGCTGGTGCAGGTGCATGCGGCCGGCCTGAACCCGATCGACAACATGATCCCGCAAGGCACCTTCAAGCTGGTGATGAAGTTCCAGCTGCCGGCCGTGATGGGCAGCGATCTGGCCGGCGTGGTGGTGGCAGTCGGCAGCCGGGTGACGCGCTTCAAGCCCGGTGACGAGGTGTTTGCCAGCACCTTCGATCTGGACAGGGGCGCGCTGGCAGAGTTCGCCGCGGTGCCGGAAAGCGCCGTGGCGCTGAAACCGACCGGGCTCGACTTCGTGCAGGCCGCGTCGATCCCCATGGTGGGCCTGACCTCCTGGCAGGCGCTGAAGGAATGCATCGGCCTGCGCCGCGGACAGAAGCTGTTCATCTCGGCCGGATCGGGCGGCATCGGCACCTTCGCCATCCAGCTGGCGCACCATCTGGGCGCCCGGGTGGGCACGACCGTGAGCACGGCCAACGTTGCGCTGGTGCGCGACTTGGGCGCCGAAGAGATCGTCGACTACAAGACCCAGCAGTTCGAGCAGGTGCTCACCGGCTACGACGCTGCGCTGGGCACGGTGCGTGGCGACACGGTCGAGAAGGCGCTGGGCATCCTCAAACCGGGCGGGCGTCTCGTCTCGCTGATCGGTCCCCTGGACGCGGCCTTTGCCGAAGCAAGAAAGCTCAACCCCGTTCTGAAGTTCGTGTTGGGGCTGATGCGCCGCAAGGTGGTGAAGCTGGCGGGCCGCAAGGGCGTGGACTACGCCTTCCACTTCGTGCGCCCCGACGGACGGCAACTGGCCGAGATCGGCGCGCTGCTGCAGGCCGGGTACATCCGGCCCGTCATCGATCGGGTGTTCCCGTTCGACGAGGCCCCGCAGGCCCTGGCGTACCTGGCGCTGGGGCGCGCCCGGGGCAAGGTGGTGGTCCAGCTTCGGTAAGGCGGGCGTCCGGCCAGCGCCGGACGCGCCGTCGCTTCTACTTTCACAGACGGGAATCTCGATGAAATACGTGAGCTTTGGCAAGACCGGCCTGCAGGTGTCCCAGTTCGCGCTGGGCACGGGCAACTTCGGCACGGGTTGGGGCCATGGGGCCGAGCCCGAAGTGGCGGCGGCCCTCTTCAATGCCTATGCCGATGCCGGCGGCAACTTCATCGACGGGGCAGATGCCTACCAGTTCGGCCAATCGGAAGAACTGCTCGGCAGCCTGCTGCAAGGCCGGCGGGAAGACTTCGTGCTGGCGACCAAGTTCACCCTGGGCGCCGTGCCGCAACCCAACCGCCTGGTCACCGGCAACAGCCGCAAGGCCATGGTGGCCTCGGTCGAAGCCAGCCTGCGCCGGCTGAAGACCGACCGCATCGACCTCTACTGGGCGCACCACCCCGATGGCGTCACCCCGGTCGACGAGATCCTGCGCGGCTTCGACGATCTGGCGCGGGCCGGCAAGATCCTGTATGCAGGCCTGTCCAACTTTCCGGCCTGGCGCCTGTCGCGGGCCGTCACCTGGGCCGAGCTGACGCATTCGCTGCCCGTGGCCGCCGCACAGTTCGAGCACAGCCTGGTGCACCGCGAGCCCGAGGCCGACCTGTTTCCCGCCAGCCAGGCGCTGGGGCTGGGCGTCGTCACCTGGTCGCCGCTGGGCGGCGGCATGCTGACGGGCAAGTACCGCCAGGGCGAAAAAGGCCGTGCCGAGGGCTTTGGCGGTCGCGTGTTCCAGGCCGAAGACTCGCCGCAGCGCACACGGGTGCTCGACACGGTGATGGCGATCGCCGAAGAACTGGGCGTCACACCGGGGCAGGTGGCCATTGCCTGGGCCAGCACGCATGGCTCGGTGCCCATCATCGGCCCGCGCGCTGCCGGCCAGCTCGACGACTACCTGGCAGCGGCGCGTGTCACGCTGTCGGCGCAGCAGCTGACCCGCCTGGACGCCGTCAGCGCCCTGCCAGGCGCACCGGCTGCGCGCAGCCCTGCGCATCCGGTGGCGTAAGGTACGCGCTCACGCCGCCAGCAGGCTACCCGCCTGCGCCTTCGCGAAGCGCCCGATGTGGAAAGGCTCGATCGGGGTGCTGGTGCGGCCGGTGGCCAGCAGTTCGGCCATCACGTCGCCCACGCCGGGGCTGATGGCAAAGCCTTCGCCGTTGAAGCCGAAGGCGTAGTGCAGCCCGGGCACGCGGGCGCTGGGGCCCATCACCGGCGCCCAGTCGGCGGTATAGCCCTCGATGCCGCTCCACACGCGGATCAGCTGCACGTTGGCAAAGGCGGGCACGAAGCGGCGCAGCTCGCGCATCTGCCGCAGGATGTTGTCGGGCTTGACGTAGGCCCGCACATGGGCCGCATCGGCCGGGCCCTTGAGGCCACCGCCGAAGACGATGTTGCCGCGCCGGATCTGGCGGAAGTACAGGCTCTCGTGCTCCACCGGTGTGGACACGCCGATCGACGGCCCGATGCCATACGGCAACGGCTCGGTCACGCCCATCTGCGGGCCGCGGGCTTCCAGCGGCACCGTCTCGCCGAACAGGCTGGCGATGCGGTTGGACCAGGCGCCGCAGGCCACCAGCAGCTGCGCGGCGCGAAAGCGCCGGCCGTCGGCGGTGTGGGCCACGAAGTCGCCGGCTTCACGCTCCACATGCACCACCTCGGCATGCTCGTGGATGTGGGCGCCCAGCCGCGCCGCCGCGCGGCCGAAGGCGGGGCCGGCCAGCCGCGGATTGGCATGGCCGTCTTCGGGTGACAGCGAGCCTGCCACCACCTCGGGCGCGAAGATGCCCCAGCGCTGCTGCAGCTGCTGGCGGGTGAAGAGTTGCAGCTTCAGGCCCAGCGGCGCCACGTCGCGCGCATGCTGTTCCAGCTTGGCGGCCTGCTGCTCGGTGTAGCAGCAGCGCAGGTGGCCATAGGGCACGAACTCCAGGTCTTCGCCCAGCAGCGGCTTGACGCGGCCCCACACCTCGCGGGCGCGGTTGGCCAGCGGCATCTGTTCCAGCGCGCGGCCCTGGCGGCGCACGTTGCCGAAGTTGGTGCCGCTGGCCTGGCGGCCGATCAGCTCACGCTCCAGCAGCGCGACCGAGCGGCCATGCCGCTGGCGCAGGAAAAACGCGGTGGCAGTGCCCATCAGGCCGCCGCCCAGCACCAGCACGTCGGTGCGCAAGGTCTCGTTCGTCATGCCTTCACCTCGGCGGTGTTCATCATCAGCGGCTTGACCGGTGCCTGCGAGCGCAGCCGGCCCACCAGCTGCACCGGCACGCCGCCGGCCTGGGCCACGATCTCGGCCGAAGCATGGCCGCAGAAGCGGCCCTGGCAGCGGCCCATGCCTACGCGGCTGAAGGCCTTGGCGCGGTTGACTTCCTGGCCGCCCATCTCGGTGACGCAGCGGCGCAGCTCGCCGGCGGTCACGGCTTCGCAGCGGCACACCACCGCATCGTCGGGCAGTTGCGCGGCCTGTTCATGCGGCCACGGAAAGGCCCGCGCCAGGCCGTCGCGGAAGCGGTCCATCTGCGCCAGCGTGCGGCGCAGCGCCGGGGCTTCGGCCGCATGCAGCGCACGGCCGCGGTCATGGCCCAGGTCGCTCAACGCGGCCAGCGCCGCCAGCCGGCCTGCGGCCTCGGCACCGTCGGCGCCCAGGATGCGCACGCCGTCACCGGCCAGGTACACGCCGCGGGTGCTGCTGCGGCCGTCTTCGTCGATGCGCGGCAGCCACTGCCGGCTCACCGGCTCGAAGTGGAAGTCGCAGCGCGCCAGGTCGGCCAGCTGGGTCTCGGCCCGCAGGTGCCAGCCCAGGCCCACCGCATCGCATTCAAAGCGGCGCACCGTGCCCTGGGCATCACGCACCACCACCGCTTCGGCGCCCATCGCGTCGCTGCCTTCGATGCGCAGCGGCTGCACGCCTTGCAGCACGGTGACGCCGGCCCGCCGCAGGCCGCGGATCAGGCCCACGCCGCGCCAGGCCAGCGCCGGCCGTGCCAGCAGGCCGCGCACCGCGGCCAGCGGCTTCATCGCCGGTGCGGTGTCCAGCACCGCTTCCACATGGGCGCCGGCCTGCTCGTACTGCGAGGCCACCAGGTACAGCAGCGGCCCGCTGCCCAGGAACACCACACGACCGCCGATGGCGCAGGCCTGGGCCTTGAGCGCGATCTGCGCCGCGCCCAGGCTGTAGCAGCCGGCGCGGTGCCAGCCCTCCACCGGCATCAGCCGGTCGGTGGCGCCGCTGCACACCAGCAGTGCGTCATACGGCAGCAGCTGCGGCTCGCCCCGGTGCACCACATGCAGCGCGGGTTGTTCGGCTACGGCGGTGAGGTTCCAGGCCAGCGTCTCGCTGCGGTAGTCCACCTGGGGGCGCAACGCATCGAAGTCCTGGTGCAGGGCCTGGGCCTTGGCCGCCTCGCTGCCGTACAACTTGGCATAGGGCCGCTGGAAGCCTTCAGGCTGGCGGCGGTAAATCTGGCCGCCGTCGCGCCGGCCTTCGTCGATGACGATGGGCCGCAGGCCTGCGGCCACCACCGCTTGCGCGGCCCTCACACCGGCCGGGCCGGTGCCGACGATGACGATGCGCGGCAGGGTCACAGCTGCACCTCCACCTCATGACGGGCCAGCGTGGCCTGCAGATCGGGCGTCATCGGCCACTGGCCACGGGGCGGGCGCGTCAGGATGGACATGCCGTCTTCCGCCACGGTGGAGCAGGCGCGCAGCCGTTCGCCGGCCGGCGTCCACACCCAGCAGTCCTGGCAGGCGCCCATCAGGCAGAAGCCGGCGCGCGGGCCGTCGCCAAATTCGCTGTCGCGCAGCCGCCGCCCCTGGCTGAGCACGGCCACCAGCAAGGTGTCGCCGGCCAGGGCCTGCACGGGCTGGCCATCCACCAGCAGGGTGATCGGTGGCCGGTCGGTTTCGGCCAGCCGGATGAAGCGGGGCGGTAGGGCGGACATGGGGGTGGTGGGTGATGCGGCAGCGCGCTAACGCTGGTGGGGGAACAGCCGTTCGATCGGGTAATGGGTCTTGATGAACGGCGACTTGATGACGATGTAGCTGAAGTACTTCTCGATGCCGATGTTGCGTTCGAGCAGGCCTTCGATCACTTCCTGGTAGTGGTTGACGCCGCGGGTCATGAACTTCAGCAGGTAGTCGTAGCCGCCGCTCACCAGGTGGCACTCCAGGATCTCGTCGACGTCGCGGATCGCGGCCTCGAAGCGGATGAAGTCCTCGCGGTGGTGGTCGGCCAGCGTCACCTCGGTGAAGACGGTCAGCGTGTCGCCCAGCTTCTCCAGCCGCAGCTGGGCGCCGTAGCCACTGATGTAGCCCGCCTGCTCCAGCCGCTTGACGCGGATCAGGCAGGGGCTGGGCGACAGGCCCACCGCATCGGCCAGGTCGACGTTGGTCATGCGGCCGTTTTTCTGCAGCTGGGCCAGGATGCGAAGGTCGAGCCGGTCGACCTTGAGGGTTTCGGAAGACATGGTGAAGCCAGAGAGACGGACGAACCCGGATTCTGCGGCGGTGCCCGTCAACCGGCCATCGCCGCCCGCACCTCGGGCAGGGCCAGCACGTCGTCCAGCGTCTTCTTCAGGCGCTGGAACAGCAGCTCGAACTCGCTCTCGGTGAAGGTGAGCGCCGGCGCAAAGCCCAGGATGTGGTCGCCGAAGGCGCGGAACACCAGGCCGTTGCGGTAGGCGGTGGCGAAGATGCGGTCGGCCAGCCCCAGCGCGGGGTCGAAGGCGCGCTTGCTGGCCTTGTCGGCCACCAGCTCCAGCGCGCCCAGCAGGCCGCGGTGGCGCGAGTCGCCCACCAGCGGATGGTCGCGCAGGCCGTCCAGCCCGGCCGCGAAATGCGCCGCGCCGCGTTGCCCGTTGGCCAGCACGCCGCCTTCCTGGTACAGGCGCAGCACTTCCAGCGCCACGGCCGCGCCCACCGGGTGGCCCGAATAGGTGGCGCCATGGCCGATCGGTGCACCAGCCGGCGCCGCATCGGCGATGGCGGCATACACCTTGTCAGACACCATGGTGGCACCCATCGGCACATAGCCGGCGGTCAGGCCCTTGGCCAGCGTCATCAGGTCGGGCTGCACGCCTTCGGCGTCGCACGCGAACATCGGGCCGGTGCGGCCGAAGCCGGTGATCACCTCGTCCACCACGAACAGGAGGTCCAGCTCATGCGCTGCCACCTGCATGGCCTTGAGCCAGCCCACCGGCGGCACGATGACGCCACCCGAGCCCTGGATGGGCTCGCAGAAGAAGGCGGCCACGTTCTCGGCGCCCAGCTCGGCCACCTTGGCGCGCAGCGCCGCGACCGAGGCCGCGATCACCGCCGCATCGTCCGCGGCTTCGCTGCGGTAGGGGTAGGGGGAAGCGATGTAGTGCTGCGTGGGCAGCGGCAGGTCGAAGCCACGGTGAAAGGCCGGCAGCGCGGTGAGCCCGGCGCCGGTGGACGAGGAGCCGTGATAACCCCGCTGCAGCGAGATGAAGTGCTTCTTGCCCGGCCGGCCGGTGGCGTTGTAGTACTGCACGATGAAGCGCACCGCGGCGTCCACCGCTTCCGAGCCGCCCAGCGTCAGGTAGGCGCGGCTGAGCGAAGCGGGCGTGATCTCGGCCAGCCTGGCGGCCAGGCGGATGGCCGGCTCGCTGGCGAAATGGAAGTAGCCGGTGGCATACGGCAGCTGGCGCAGCTGCTCGGTGGCGGCCTGCACCACGCTTTCCTGGCCGTAGCCCACGTTCACGCACCACAGGCCCGCGAACGCATCCAGCAGCTGGTGGCCGCGGTTGTCGGTGAGGTAGGCACCCTTGGCCGAAGCCAGCACGGCCGGGCCGCGCTGCTCATGCAGGCGCCACGGCGCCACGGGGTGGATCAGGTGCGCGCGGTCCAGCGCGGCCAGTTCGTCGGGGTGGATGGGTGACAGCATGGGGGTGGGCGCGGCGTGCGGCTGGTGGGGCAATCGATGAGCGTCAGCTTAGGCCCGGGTGCACCGTGGGTGATGCTGCTTTGGCCCGCCTGTGTGGCGCAGGCTGCGGTTGTGCGCCGCGCCACGGCACATCGTGCCGCGGGCCTTGCGCTCAATATCCCTTGATGCGATCAACCAATCCGGTCATGGGCTCGCCGGCTTGCCAGCGGCGCAGGTTGTCGATCACCACCTCGGCCGCGGATTGCGGCTGCGTCATGCTGGCGATGTGCGGCGTGATCTGCACCTGCGGGTGGCGCCACAGCGCATGGTCGGCCGGCAGCGGCTCGGGGTCGGTGACGTCCAGCACCGCCTCGGCCAGCTGGCCGCTGTCCAGGGCGGCCAGCAGGTCGGCCTGCACCAGCTGCGGGCCGCGGCCCACGTGCACCAGTTGCGCCCCCCGCGGCAGTTGCGCGAACAGCTGGGCATTGAGCATGCCGCGCGTGGCTTCGGTCAGCGGCAGCAGGCACACCAGGATGTCGGTGCGGGCCAGGAAGCGGGCCAGGCCGTCGGGCCCGGCATGGCATTGCACGCCGGGCAGGGTGTGGGCCGAGCGGCTCCAGCCCGCGCAGTCGAAGCCGAAGTCCACCAGCCGCGCCAGCACCGCCTGGCCCAGCGAACCCAGGCCCAGCACGCCCACGCGGCGCTGGTGCGCCGGCACCACCGGCAGCGGCTGCCAGCGGCCGGCCTGCTGCTGGCGGCGGTATTGCGGCCGGTCGCGGTGCAGGTCCAGCACCGCATGGCTCACGTACTCGACCATGCCGCGGATGATGCCGGGCTCGACCATGCGCACCAGCGGCAGCGTGGGCGGCAGCGCGGCCAGGTCGAACTGGTCGACCCCGGCGCCGGAAGAGAACAGCACCTCCAGGTTCGGGAAGGCGGTGGCCAGGTCGGGCGGCGGCTCCCACGCGGCGATGAAGCGCACCTGCGCCGCATCGCCCACGTCGGGCCAGATGCGAAAGTCCACCTGCGGCAGCTGCTGGCGGAACACCTCGGCCCACAGGCGGCCGCGGGCGGGGTCGGACTTGTAGAGGAAGGTGCAGGGGGCCATGGCGCTGCCGACGCAGCCCCGCCGGGCCGCCCCAAGGGGCTGGGCGCCCCCTTGGGGGGCAGCGAGCGTATGCGAGCTTGGGGGCTGCATTTCAGCCCAATGCCTGGGTGGCCAGCGCGAACAGGCGCACGCCCGGCTGCACCGCGAGCGGCTCGCCGCGCACCATCGTGGTGGGCGCATCCACGCGCAGCAATCCCAGGCTTTCCAGCCATTCGGCCAGACCGCTGTCGAAGTCGATGTCGATGCGCACGAAGCGGCCGGCCGACAGGCCCGACAGGTGGGCGATCAAGGCCTTGGCGCCGTCCGCATCCGGCGCCACCACCGGCCCGATGATGTGGCCACGGCCGAAGCGCCGCAGCATCGCAAAGCCGCGCGCCTGGCCGTCGTGGTCCAGCACCACGGTGGCCTCGGCGCTGGCCAGCAGCTCGTCGATCAGCGCATCGCGCGGCATGCCGCGGGCGGCGGCGTCCAGCGCCTTCAGGGCGTCGGCGTCGTTGCTGCCGGCCGGGCGCAGCCGCCAGCCGGCGTCCAATGCCACCAGCGGCGCGGGCAGGGCGGTGCCCTGGTGCTGCCGCACTTCGCCGCTGCGCACGAAGCCCAGGCGTTCGTACAGGCCGCGGCCTTCGGGCGTGGCATGCAGCAGCACGCTGCGGCCGTCCAGGCCTTCGAGCAGCGCGGTCATCAGCCGGTGGCCGATGCGGCGGCCCTGGCAGGCCGGCGCCACGATCACCAGGCCCAGCGTGGCGTGTTGCGGGCCCCAGCGCCAGCGCAATGCGGTGCCCACGACGGCGCCGTCGCGCTCGGCCACCACGCCGTCGCCCAACGCAAACACCTGCTCCCAGTCGGCAGGGCGGTGCGGCCAGCGCAGGTCGGCGGACAGCGCATGCGCGGCGGCCAGGTCGTCGGCCGTCATGGCGCGCAACAGCACGCCATCGTGCGAGGTGGCCTGTGCGGTTTCGGCATCGATCAATTCAGTCTCCCGTGCAGGATGGGCTGCCGATCTTGCGCACATGTCAGGGTTCACGCTAGTGGATTTCGGGCGCCGAGCGCAACTTGCAAGCATCGGCTGCGGCGGCCTGCGGATTTGCAATTCGCTGCGGCGGGCGGTCCGCCAACGCACACAAATGCCGCGCCACCGTTCCTAGCATCGGCCGCATCGTTTGCACTCTTTGCAAGGCCTGCCGTGTCCGCGTTCCTACCCGAAGAAGTCCAGGTGCCCTCGGGCCATTTCATCGCCGGCCGGCTCGTGCCCGATGCCGGCCGCCTGACGGTGCGCCGACCGTCCGACGGCCAGGTGCACGGCGAGCTGCCGCTGGCCCAGGCCGATGCGGTGGACATCGCCGTGCGCGACGCCGACCAGGCCTGGCGCCGCACCGACTGGGCGCGCCGCGCCCCGCGCGAGCGGGCCCGTGTGCTGCGCCGCTGGGCCGATCTGGTGGAGGCCGACGTGGCCACGCTGGCCCGCATCGAGGCGGTGTGCTCCACCCGTCCAGTGCGTGATGCCATCGCCTGGGACGTGCCCTTCACCGCCGAGGGCCTGCGCTTTTTCGCCGAATACGCCGACAAGCTGGGCGGCGACGTGGCGGCCACCCGCCACGACCAGCTGGGCATGGTGGTGGCCGAGCCCTATGGGGTGGTGGGCGCCATCACGCCCTGGAACTTCCCGCTGGTGATGGCTTCATGGAAGGTGGGCGCGGCGCTGGCCGCCGGCAATGCGGTGGTGCTCAAGCCTTCGGAGATGACGCCGCATTCGGTGCTGCGGCTGGCCGAGCTGGCGGTTCAGGCCGGCGTGCCGCCGGGCCTCTTCAACATCGTGCAGGGCGACGGCCGCAGCACCGGCGATGCACTCACGCGCCATCCGCTCATCGGCAAGATGACCTTCACCGGTTCCACCCAGACCGGCGCCGCCATCATGGCCACCTGCGCGCTGCAAGGCCCCAAGCCGGCCACGCTGGAGCTGGGCGGCAAGAGCCCGCAGCTGGTGTTTGACGATGCGCCCGACCTCGACCGGCTGGCCGCCATCATCGCCGGTGCCATCACCGGCAATGCCGGCCAGGTGTGCGTGGCCGGCTCACGGCTGATCGTGCAGCGCGGCATCGCCGAGGCGCTGGTCGAACGCATCGCCGCGCGCTTTGCGGCCCACCGGCCCGGCGCCACCTGGGACGATGCGGCCACGCTGCCGCCCATCATCTCGGCCGCGCAGGCCCAGCGCATCGCGGCCATCGTGGAGCGGTCGCAGGCGGCCGGCGCCCGCCTGCGCTGCGGCGGCCGGCTGTATGAAGGCACGCCCGGCGGCGCCTACTACCAGCCTACGCTGATCGAGGGCGTGGACGCCGCCAACCCGGCGGTGCAGGAAGAGATCTTCGGCCCGGTGCTCACGGTGCAGACCTTCGACGACGAAGCCGAGGGCCTGGCCCTGGCCGCGCACGAGCGCTATGGCCTGGCGGCCGGCGTGCACACCGCCGACATCGGCAAGGCCTTGCGCGCGATGCGCGGCATCGCCGCCGGCACGGTGTGGATCAACCGCTATGGCCGCAGCAACGACTTCGTCATTCCCACCGGCGGCTACCACCAGTCGGGCATCGGCAAGGACCTGGGCCGCCAGGCGGTGGAGGCCAACCTGCGCTTCAAAAGCGTGCTCATCGACTTTGCCGCCGCCCCCTGAAGGGGCACCCGCGCACGCCGCCTGGGCACACCGCACGGCATGCCGTCAGGCCCCCTTCAAACCACAGCTTCGCTGCGCCAGCCCCGGCCAATACCCCACAACGCAGCGCCGCACGCATGCTGGAATGACACCGAGATGACCAACCAAGGAGCTGCAGTCATGGCCTTCCGACCCAAGTACATCACCTTCGATTGCTACGGCACGCTGACCCGCTTCCGCATGGGCGACATGGCCCGCGAGATGTTCGCCGACCGCATCCCGGCCGAGCGCATGGAGCAGTTCATCGCCGACTTCTCGGCCTACCGCTTCGACGAGGTGCTGGGCGACTGGCAGCCGTATGAGGTGGTGCTCAAGAACGCGGTGCGCCGGCTGTGCAAGAAGTGGGGCATCCAGTACTTCGACCACGAGGCCCAGCAGTACTACGATGCGGTGCCCACCTGGGGCCCGCATGCCGACGTGCCCGCCGGCCTGGCCAAGGTGGCCAAGGAGATCCCGCTGGTCATCCTGTCCAACGCGTCCGACGACCAGATCCAGCGCAACGTGGCGCAGCTGGGCGCGCCCTTCCACCGCGTGTACACCGCGCAGCAGGCCCAGGCCTACAAGCCGCGGCTGAAGGCCTTCGAGTACATGATCGACTCGCTGGGCTGCAACCCGGAAGACCTGCTGCATGTGTCGTCCAGCCTGCGCTACGACCTGATGTCGGCCGACGACCTGGGCATCGTCAACAAGGTGTTCGTCAACCGCGGCCACGGCCCCGGCAACCCGGCCTACCGCTACACCGAGATCGCCGACATCGGCGGCCTGGCCGGCGAGGTCGGCCTGTAAGCCTTCAACGGCCCAAGCCCCGAGCCCCATGAAGCTGGACGCCTACTGGACCGACTCCGCCCCGGCCTTCACGCCGGCGCCGCAGTCCCTGCCCGCGCAGGTGGACGTGGCCATCGTCGGCGCCGGCTTCACCGGCCTGTCGGCCGCCCGGGCACTGGCCCGCCGCGGTGCCCGCGTGCTGGTGCTGGAAGCCGGCCAGCGCGTGGCCGCCGAAGCCTCGGGCCGCAACGGCGGCCATGTGAACAACGGCCTGGCGGTGGACTATGCCGAGGTGGCCGCCAAGGTGGGCCCCGAGACCGCGCGCCGCTGGTACCACGCCTACGACGCGGCGGTGGACAGCGTGGCCCGCGTGGTGGCTGAAGAAGCCATCGACTGCGACTTCCTGCGCCACGGCAAGCTCAAGCTGGCCACCCGCCCGCAGCACCTGGACGCGCTGGCCCGCAGCGCCGAGCGGCTGGTGCGCGACGGCGTGGACACCGACGTGGAAGTGCTGGGCGCCGACCGCGTGCGCGCCGAGGTGCAGAGCGATCGCTTCCACGGCGGGCTGCTGTACAAGCGCAGCGGCCAGATGCACATGGGCCGCTTCGCCCGCGGCCTGGCCGAGGCGGCGCAGCGCCATGGCGCGCAGATCGCGCTGGGCACCGAGGTGCAGCGGCTGCAGCGCATCGGCCGCAGCCAGGCGCACCAGGTGCACACCGCCCGCGGCACGGTGAAGGCCGCCCAGGTGCTGGTGGCCACCGGTGCCACGCGGCATGGCGGCTACGGCAGCTTCGGCTGGCTGCGGCGGCGCATCGTGCCCATCGGCAGCTTCATCGTGGTGACCGAGCCGCTGGGCGCCGAACGGGCGCAGGCGCTGCTGGCCGGGCGCCGCACCTACACCACGGTGGCCAACATCCACCACTACTTCCGGCTCACGGCCGACCACCGGCTGGTGTTCGGCGGCCGGGCGCGCTTTGCCATCAGCAGCCCGCAGTCCGACGCGGCCAGCGGCGAGATTCTGCGCCAGGGCCTGGCCGAGACCTTTCCGCAACTGGGCGAGGTGCGCCTGGACTACTGCTGGGGCGGCCTGGTCGACATGACGCAGGACCGCCTGCCGCATGCTGGCGAGCGCGACGGCCTTTTCTACTCGATGGGCTACAGCGGCCATGGCACCCAGATGTCGGTGCACATGGGCGACTGCATGGCCCGCGTGATGGCCGGCGATGCCGCCGCCAACCCCTGGCAGGGCCGCCATTGGCCCGCCATTCCCGGCCACTTCGGCCCGCCCTGGTTCCTGCCCGCGGTGGGCCTGTACTACCGCCTCAAAGACCGCCTGGCCTGATACCCGTTTCCGATCCCGTTCCCGTTCGTCCGCCACCCACCTCGACCTTCTCAGGAGCATGCAAACATGAGCGACCGCAACAAGCTCGCGCAACTCGTTGGCCCCGGCGACAGCCTGCGCATGATGGACGCGCTGCGGCGCGGCGCCACCCGCCGCGACATCCTGGCGATGCTGGTGGCCGGCGGCATGCAGGCCACGCTGGCAGGGGGCCTGGCGGGCGTGGCGGTGTCCGCCCATGCGCAGACGCCGCGGCGCGGCGGCAAGATCCGCGTGGCCGGCGCCACCGCGGCCGTGACCGACACGCTGGACCCGGCCAAGCAGTCGAACCAGACCGACTACTCGCGCGGCACCATGCTGTACAACGGCTTGTTCGCGCTCGACGGCAGCCTCACGCCGCAGCCGGCGCTGGCCGAATCGTTCAACACCAAGGACGCCAAGACCTGGGTGTTCACGCTGCGCAAGGGTGTCACCTTCCATGACGGCAAGGCGCTGGCGCCGGCCGACGTGGTGTTCTCGCTGCTGCGCCACAAGGACCCGGCCACCGCCTCCAAGGCCAAGGTGCTGGCCGACCAGATCGAGAGCGTCAAAGCCAGCGGCCCGAACGAGGTGACGGTGGTGCTCACCGCCCCCAACGCCGACCTGCCGGTGATTCTGGGCACCTTCCACTTCCACATCGTCAAGGAAGGCACCACCGACTTCGCCGCCGGCATCGGCACCGGGCCCTACAAGCTCAAGGAGTTCAAGCCCGGTGTGCGGTCGGTGATGGTGCGCAACGAGGGCTACTGGAAGCCCGGCAAGCCCTACCTGGACGAGATCGAGTTCGTCGGCATCGGCGACGAGGGCGCCCGCGTCAATGCGCTGCTGTCGGGCGGCATGGACCTGGTGGCCTCGGTCAATCCGCGCTCGGTGGCGCGGGTCAAGGACACGCCCGGCTACGGCATCTTCGTCACCCAGTCGGGCCAGTACTCCGACCTCATCATGCGCAAGGACATGGGGCCGGGCAGCAACCCCGACTTCATCCTGGCAATGAAGCACCTGTTCGACCGCGAGCAGATGAAGAAGTCGGTGGCGCTGGACCATGCGGTGCTGGCCAACGACCAGCCGATCGACCCCACCAACCGCTTTTACTTCGCCGGCCTGCCGCAGCGTACCTTCGACCTCGACAAGGCCAAGTTCCACCTGCAGAAGTCGGGCGTCACCGGCAAGGTGCCGGTGGTCACCTCACCGGCGGCCATGTACTCGACCGAGTTCGCGCTGGTGATGCAGCAGGCCGCGCAGCGCATCGGCCTGGACCTGGACGTCAAGCGCATGCCGGCCGACGGCTACTGGTCGAACCACTGGCTCAACAGCCCGGTGGGCTTTGGCAACGTGAACCCGCGCCCCAGCGCCGACACGCTGCTGACCCAGTTCTTCAAGTCGGACGCAGCCTGGAACGAATCTCGCTGGAAGAGCGACAAGTTCGACCAGCTGCTGCTGGCCTCCCGTGCCGAAACCGACCTCGCCAAGCGCAAGCAGATGTACGCCGACATGCAAACCATGATCCACCAGGAAGCCGGCATCGGCATCCCGCTGTTCCTGGCCAGCATCGACGGGCACAGCAGCAAGTTGAAGGGCCTGTCGCCCATCCCGCTGGGCGGGCTGATGGGTTACTCGTTCGCCGAGAACGTCTGGCTGGAAGCCTGACGCTTCTTCGCGCCTTCCACGCCGCACTTCCAAGCCGCACGCCAGGAGCGCCGCCGATGAACCTCTTGATCTTCAAGCTGCTGGGCCAGCGGGTGGCGCTGGCGCTGCTGTCGCTGCTGGCGGTGTCGGTGGTGGTGTTCGCCATCACCTCGGTGCTGCCGGGCGACGCGGCGCAGGAACAGCTGGGCCAGGAAGCCACACCCGAAGCGCTGGCCGCCCTGCGCGCCCAGATGGGCCTGGACGTGCCCGGCCCGGTGCGCTACGGCCGCTGGCTGGCCGGCCTGGTCACCGGCAACCCCGGCACCAGCTCGGTCACGCAGATGCCGGTGGCCGAACTGGTGGCCAGCCGGTTGCCCAACTCGCTGCTGCTGGCCGCCGTTACCGCGCTGTTCTCGGTGCCCATCGCGCTGACGCTGGGCATTGCCTCGGCGGTGTGGCGCGGCTCCTGGTTCGACCGCGCGGCTTCGTCGGCCGCGGTGGGCGTGGTGTCGGTGCCCGAGTTCCTGGTGGCCACGCTGGCGGTGCTGGTGTTCGCGGTCAAGCTGCGCTGGCTGCCGGCGCTGTCGTACGTGTCCGAGATCGACTCGCTCGGCCAGATGCTCAAGGCCTTTGCGATGCCGGTGCTCAGCCTGTGCTGCGTGATCGTGGCGCAGATGATGCGCATGACCCGCGCCGCGGTGATCGACCAGCTGGAAGCGCCCTACATCGAGATGGTGCGGCTCAAGGGCGCCTCGCCGATGCGCATGGTGCTGGCCCATGCGCTGCCCAATGCCATCGGGCCCATCGCCAATGCGGTGGCGCTGAGCCTGTCGTACCTGCTGGGCGGGGTCATCATCATCGAGACCATCTTCAACTACCCCGGCATCGCCAAGCTGATGGTCGATGGCGTCAGCCAGCGCGACATGCCGCTGGTGCTGGCCTGCGCCATGATCTTCTGCACCGGCTACCTGCTGCTCGTCACGCTGGCCGACCTGTGCGCCATCGTGGCCAACCCGCGCCTGCGGCACCAATGACCATGCCAGCCGTCGAGGAAAGAGCGCCTGCGATGAACACCACCACCACCGCGGCGGCACCGGCCGCCCTGGGGCTGCCGGCCGGCCCCGCCCGGCCCGTGCCGGCCCCCACCTTGCCGGCGGAAGCCCCTGCCACCACACAACCCCGCCGGCGGCGCCGCTTCAACGCAGGCGGCCTGCTGGGCGCTGCGGTGCTGCTGTTCTGGCTGCTGGCGGCCGCCTTCGGCCCCAGCCTGTTGCAGCACGACATGGCGGCGATGGGCAACGGCGGCGTATTCGCGCCGGCCAGCACGCAGCACTGGCTGGGCACCGACTACCTGGGCCGCGACATGCTGGCGCGGGTGATCGAAGGTGCCCGCTACACCGTGGGCGTGGCCCTGCTGGCCACGCTGCTGGCCAGCGGCATCGGCACCTCGCTGGCGCTGCTGGCCGCGGCCACCGGCGGCTGGGTGGATGCGGTGCTGAGCCGCACGCTGGACACGCTCACCGCCATTCCCAGCAAGATGTTCGCGCTGATCATCGTCGCGGGCTTCGGCTCTTCCATCGGGGTGCTGGTGGCCACCGCGGCCATCATCTACGTGCCGGGGGCCTACCGCATCGCCCGCTCGCTGGCGGTCAACATCAATGCGATGGACTACGTGACCGTGGCCCGCAGCCGGGGCGAGGGCACGCTCTACATCATGCTGCGCGAGATCGCGCCCAACATCGTGGGCCCGATGCTGGCCGACCTGGGCCTGCGCTTCGTCTACATCGTGCTGCTGCTGGCGGGCCTGAGCTTCCTGGGCCTGGGCGTGCAGCCGCCGGCCGCCGACTGGGGTTCGCTGGTGCGCGAGAACATCGGCGCGCTGGCCGACGGCCGCGCCGCGGTGCTGGCCCCGGCCTTTGCCATCGCCAGCCTCACCATCGCGGTGAACCTGGTCATCGACAACCTCCCCGGCCGCCTGGCCAGGGAACGGGGAGCACGCTGATGGGCGCTTCGGTACAGGTGCAGGGCCTCACGATCGAGGCCGGCGGGCAGACGCTGGTCGACCGACTCAGCTTCCACATCCAGCCCGGCGAGGTGCTGGCGCTGATCGGTGAATCGGGCTCGGGCAAGACCACCACCGCGCTGGCACTGATGGGTTATGCACGCCATGGCTGCAGCATCACCGGCGGCAGCGTGCGCATCGGCGAGACCGACGTGCTGCACCTGTCGCCCGCCCAGCAGCGCGCGCTGCGCGGCCGCCGTGTGGCCTACATCGCGCAAAGCGCGGCGGCCTCCTTCAACCCGTCGCGCACGGTGATGGACCAGGTGGTGGAGCCGGCGTGCATCCACCACCTGATGCCCCGCGCCGAGGCCGAGGCCAAGGCGGTGCAGCTGTTCCGCGAACTGGCGCTGCCCGACCCCGAGCACATCGGCGAGCGTTATCCGCACCAGGTGTCGGGCGGCCAGTTGCAGCGGCTGATGGCGGCGATGGCGCTGATCGCCGACCCCGACCTGGTGATCCTGGACGAGCCCACCACCGCGCTGGACGTGACCACGCAGATCGAGGTGCTGCGCGCTTTCCGCCGCGTGGTGCGCGACCGCCAGGCCACCGCGGTGTACGTGAGCCACGACCTGGCGGTGGTGGCGCAGATGGCCGACCACATCCTGGTGCTGCGCAATGGCGTGATGCAGGAGCTGGCGCCCACCGGCCAGCTGCTGGACGCACCGGCCGCCGACTACACCCGCTGCCTGCTGGCCGCAGCACGCCCGGTGCCACGCGGCGGCGGCGCGATGTCGGCCGATGGCCAGCTGCTGCTGGAAGTGCGCGGCCTGTGCGCCGGCTATGGCCCGCTGGATGCGCAGGGCCAACCCGCCAAGCCCATCCTGCAAGACATCGACCTCAAGCTGTACCGCGGCCAGGCCATCGGCGTCATCGGCGAATCGGGCTCGGGCAAGACCACGCTGGCGCGTGCGGTGGCCGGGCTGGTGGCGCCCAGTGCCGGGCACATCCTGTTCAACGGCCGCTACCTCAAGCCCACGGTGGCGCAGCGCACGCAGGAAGAGCTGCGCCAGGTGCAGATCGTGTTCCAGATGGCCGACACCGCGCTCAATCCTTCGCACCACATCGAGCGCATCCTGGCCCGGCCGCTGCAGTTCTACAAGGGCCTGCGCGGCGCCGCGCTGCAAAAGCGCATCCATGAGCTGCTGGACCTGGTGCAGCTGCCGCGCAGCGTGGCGGGCCGCCTGCCGGGTGGCCTGTCGGGCGGGCAGAAGCAGCGGGTGAACCTGGCCCGTGCGCTGGCGGCCGACCCCGACCTGATCCTGTGCGACGAAGTCACCTCGGCACTCGACACCGTGGTGGGCGCCGCGGTGCTGGACCTGATCGCCGAGCTGCGGCGCGAGCTGGGCGTGTCGTACCTCTTCATCAGCCACGACCTGCACACCGTCAAGGCGGTGTGCGACGAGATCGTGGTGATGCAGCACGGCCGCAAGCTGGCCCAGGTGGCCCGCGCCGACTTCGACCGTGGCGACCACCACCCCTACTACCAGCTGCTGGAACGCTCGGTGCCCGAGCTGCGCCGCGGCTGGCTCGACGAGATGCACCCGGCCCACGGGCCCCAAACCGCTGCGCAGGCAGCCACGATGTGATGTCCCCAGCCTCCGCTTCCATGTCCTTGCCCCACCCCCTGGCGCTGCGGCGCGACGACCTGCTGCCCGGCCGCAACTTCATCAACGGCCAGTGGCGCGAAGGCGCGGCCGGCCGCTGGCTGGAGGTCAGCGACCCCGCCACCGACGCCGTGTTCGCCCAGGTGCCCGACAGCAGCGCCGCCGATGCGCAGGCCGCGGTGGACGCGGCCCACGCCGCCTTTGCCAGCTGGCGCATGGTGCCGGCCAAGCAGCGCGCGCAGATCATCAAGCGCTGGCATGCGCTGATCCAGCTTCACCACGAAGACCTGGGCCGGCTCATCAGCCGCGAGCAGGGCAAGCCGCTGGCCGAAGGCCGGGGCGAAGTGGCCTATGCCGCCAGCTACGTGGACTGGTTTGCCGAAGAGGCGGTGCGGTCCAACGGCGAGGTGATTCCCGCGCCGGTGAGCGGCCGCCGCATGCTGGCCCTGAAAGAGCCGGTGGGCGTGGTGGCCGCCATCACGCCGTGGAACTTTCCGGCCGCGATGATCGCCCGCAAGATCGCCCCGGCGCTGGCCGCCGGCTGCACCGTGGTGTGCAAGCCGGCCGAAGACACGCCGCTCACCTCATTGGCGCTGGTGCGCCTGGCGCAGGAAGCGGGCGTGCCGGCCGGGGTGCTCAACATCGTCACCGCCTCGCGCGAGCGCACGCCCGAGGTGGTGGACGTGTGGCTGGCCGACAGCCGGGTGCGCAAGATCACCTTCACCGGCAGCACGCCGGTGGGCAAGCACCTGGCGCGTGAATCGGCCACCACGCTCAAGAAGCTGTCGCTGGAGCTGGGCGGCAATGCGCCCTTCATCGTGTTCGAGGATGCCGACCTGCCGGCCGCGGTGGAGGGCCTGATGGCCGCCAAGTTCCGCAACGGCGGCCAGACCTGCGTGTGCCCCAACCGGGTGTTCGTGCAGGCACAGGTGCACGACCGCTTCGTCGAGCTGCTGGCCGCGCGCGTGGGCGCCTTGCAGGTGGGCCCGGCCACCGATGCGGCCTCGCAGATCGGGCCGATGATCAACGCCCGGGCGGTGGACAAGATAGCCCGCCATGTGCAGGACGCGCTGCAGCGCGGCGCACAGGTGGTGGTGGGTGGCCGGCGGCTGCCGGCACTGGGCCCCAACTACTACGCACCCACGGTGCTGGTGGGCGCCGATGCCACCATGGCCTGCAGCTGCGAAGAAACCTTTGGCCCGGTGGTGCCCATCACCCGCTTCGAAACCGAAGCCGAGGTGGTGGCCGCGGCCAACGACACGCCCTTCGGCCTGGCGGCCTACTTCTTCTCCAACGACGTGCGCCGCATCTGGCGCGTGGCCGATGCGCTGGAAACCGGCATCGTCGGCATCAACGAAGGGGCGCTGGCGGCCGAGGCCGCGCCCTTCGGCGGCGTCAAGGAATCCGGCTACGGCCGTGAAGGCTCCACCCACGGGCTGGAGGACTACCAGCACATGAAGTACGTGTGTCAGGGCGGGCTGGCCTGAAGCAGCAGCCGCTGCAGATCCCCCACGCTGGCCGGCTTGACCAGGTGCGCTTCGAAGCCGCTGTCGGCTGAACGTTGCAGGTCGCGCTGCTGGCCGAAGCCGGTGAGCGCGACCAGGCGGGGCGGGCGGGGGCCGGCCAGCTCGCGCAGACGGCGGCCCAGCGCGTAGCCGTCGATGTCGGGCAGGCCGATGTCCAGCAGCACCAGGTCGGGCAAGGCCGTCTGCGCCAGCTGCAGCGCCGACTTGCCATCGTGCGCCACCTGCACCTGGCTGCCCAGCTCGCGCAGCAGCAGCGCCACGGCCTGGCCGGCGTCGATGTTGTCGTCCACCACCAGCACCCGCAGGCCGGGGCGGGCCGCGCCCGCGCTGCGCGGTGCGGCCGCTGGCGTGGGCTCGGCACCCTCGGGCAGGGCCTGGCTCAAGGGCAGCCTGAGGGTGAAGGTGCAGCCCTGGTCCGGACCCTCGCTGCGCGCCTGCAGCTGGCCGCCGTGCAGCTGCGCCAGGTTGCGTGCGATGGTCAGGCCCAGGCCCAGGCCGCCCACCGGGCGGTCCCGGCGCTGCGGCCCCTGCACGAAGAGGTCGAACACGCGCTCGCATTCGGCGGCGGTCAGGCCCACGCCGTTGTCCACCACGTCCAGCACCACCCAGTCGCCCTGGCGCGCCGCCTGCAGGCCGATGTGACCGCCGGCCGGCGTGTACTTGGCGGCATTGGCCAGCAGGTTGGCCACCACCTGCGTCAGGCGGTCGGCGTCGGCCAGCACCGTCAGGCCCCGCTCGGGCACCTGCAGCAGCAGCCGGTGCTGGCGCTGGTCGATCAACGGCGCCACGGTTTCCACCGCCTTGGCCACCACGGCCTGCAGCTCCACCGGCACGCGCCGCAGTTCCACCACGCCGCGCGTGATGCGCGAGACGTCCAGCAGGTCGTCGATCAGCCGCACCATGTGGCGCACCTGGCGGTCGATCATGTCCAGCTCGGGCAGGGTCATGCCGGTGGTGCGTCGGCGCACCAGTTCCACCGCGGTGACGATGGGCGACAGCGGGTTGCGCAGCTCATGGCCCAGCATCGCGATGAACTCGTCCTTCACGCGGTTGGCCTGCTCGGCGCGGCCGCGCGCCACCACCACCTCGTGCACGTCCGAGGCCACGGTGGCAATGCCTTCCACCCGCCCGTCGGGGCCCACCAGCGGCTGGTAGATCAGGTCGAAGTGCCGCTCCTGCGGCGCCTGGCCGTCGGCGTCGCACAGCATCACCTTCATCGGGCTGGCGGCAAAGGCCTCGCCGGTGCGGAACACGCGGTCGCACAGCTCGAACACGCCCTGGCCCTGCAGGTCGGGAAAGTTCTCGCGCATGCTGCGGCCGATCAGCGTGCGGCCGGGCACGAAGCGGCGGTAGTGCTGGTTGGCGTACTCGAAGACATGGTCGGGCCCGACCGTCACTGCGATGCCCACCGGCGCCTGTTCCAGCACCTCGGCCAGGCGCGAGCTGAAATGCCGCTGCACGCGGTCGATGCGCGCGCGCATCAGCTGGCTCTCGATGCGGGCCACCAGCTCCTTGCTGGAAAAGGGCTTGGTCAGGTAGTCGTCGGCGCCGGCCGCCAGGCCCGCCACCTTGGCTTCGTCGCCCACGCGGGCCGAGATCAGGATCACTGGCAGGGCCCGCAGCCGCGGATTGGCGCGCACCCGCTGCACCAGGGCCAGGCCGTCCAGGCGCGGCATCATCACGTCGGTCAGCAGCAGGTCGGGCAGGCGCTCGGCCATGGCCCCCAGGGCCGCCTCGCCGTCGGCCACGCAGCGCACGTCCCAGTGCGGCGCCAGGACGCGGCGCAGGTACTCGCGCATGTCCTCGTTGTCGTCGGCCACCAGCACCTGCGAGCGGCCCCCCGGCACGGCCGGTTCGGGCGCGGGATCGGGCGCAGGCCGATCCGCCAGCGCCGCGCGCGTGCCGTCGTAGACCGAGGGCAGCTCCGGGTTCCAGGGCCTGACCGGCGTGTCCGGCGCGCCGGCGAGCGCGGCGGGCAGCCGCACGGTGAAGGTGCTGCCCACCTCGGGCTCGCTGCTCACGCGGATGTCGCCGCCGTGCAGGGCCACCAGTTCACGCGTCAGGGCCAGGCCGATGCCGGTGCCTTCGTCGGTGCGCCCGCGCCGGGTATTGCCGCGGAAAAAGCGCTGGAACAGCCGTGCCTGGTCGGCCGCAGGAATGCCCACGCCGGTGTCGGCCACGGTGAGTTCGGCGCCTTCGGGCAGCTCGCGCAGGCGCACGCGGATCTCGCCGGCCAGGGTGTACTTGTAGGCGTTGGACAGCAGGTTGCCGACCACCTTCTCCCACATGTCGCGGTCCACGCGGTAGGGGCGCAGGGGTGTGGCGGTGTCCACCCGCAGCCGCAGGCCGCCGGCTTCGATGGTCGAGCGGAACAGCGATGCCACGTCGGCCGTGGCCGCGGCCAGGTCGGTGGCTTCGAGCTGGGCGCTCAGCCGGCCGGCCTCCAGCTGCGAGAAATCGAGCAGCGTGTCCACCAGCTGCTGCAGCCGCTGCGCGTTGCGCCGCACCATGGCCAGCTCGTCCTGGTGCGGGTGGTCGCTGCGCAGCGCGGTGTCCAGCGGGCCCAGCATCAGCATCAGCGGCGTGCGCAGCTCATGGCTCACGTTGCTGAAGAACAGCGACTTGGCGCGGTCCAGCTCGGCCAGGGCTTCCACGCGGGCGCGTTCGCGCTCGTAGCGCAGCACGCCGCCCAGCAGTTCGTTCACATGGCGTGCGGCCAGCGCGATGAATTCGCGGTAGGCCTCGTCCAGCGGGCAGCGCGGGCTCAGGCCCAGCAGCAGCGCCGCGCGGCGTTCGGGCCACAGGGCCGGCAGCGGCACCACCATGAAGTGGCGGGGCTGCTCGGGATAGGGTCCGCCCGAGACGGTGATGCCGCCGGCTTCCACCAGGCGCGGTCCGGCATCGGGTTGCTGCAGCACGCCGGCGATGGCGGCGGGCAGGGAGGCGGGCTCGTCTGTGGCGGTCGCTTCCCGCGCGGGCGCCACCGACAGCACTTCGGGCAGGCTGGTGCCATCCAGCGGCTGGCTGGCCACCACCGCGCGGGCTTCGTCGGCCTGTGCCAGGTACAGCGCCGCGAACGGGGTGTCTTCGGGGCTGGCAGTCAGGCCCTGCACCGCCTGGCGGCAGGCGGCGTCCAGCGTGGCGGCGGGCAGCTCGGTGGCGGCCAGGCGGGTGAGGGTGCGCAACCGGCGGGCGCTGACCACCGCGGCCGTGGTTTCGGTGCAGGGGGTGAACACGCCGTCCACCCGGCCGTCTTCCGACAGGATGGGGCCGTAGGTGAAGCGCACGAACACCTCTTCGGCCGGCAGGTGGCGGGCGAAGAAGTACTGCACGTCTTCCGACCAGGTGGCCTCGCCGGTGCGCATCACGCCTTCCAGCATCGGGCCGATGGTGGTCCAGATCTCGGCCCAGCACACCTGGCCGGGCTGGCCCAGGGTCTCGGGGTGCTTGCCGGCGCCCAGGAAGGAGATGTAGGCGTCGTTGTAGAGCACCGTCAGCTCAGGGCCCCACCACAGCAGGATGGGAAAGCGCGAGGTCAGGCACAGGCTGACCGACAGCCGCAGGTGCGGCGGCCAGAGCGCCGGATCGCCCAGCGCGGTGCGGGCCCAGTCCTTGGCGCGCATGCGCCGGGCCATCTCGCTGTCGCCCGGAAAGATGCGCCGCAGCAGGGTGTCGCGGTCGGGCACGTGGGGGGTGGTCCAGGGGGGCATGGGCGCCCCTCGGCAAGCACCGGACCCGCCCTGCCCAGTATGCTGGGCGCCCCCGCCGTCCCCGGAGTTGCCGTCTTGAAGTCCTTGCGTGCCCAGCTCACGCTGTTCTGGTTGATCCTGCTGACGGTGTGCGTGGGCCTGGCGATGGTGATGGTGCTGCTCTTCCGGCACAGCGCCGGCCTGCAGATCGAGCAGGCGCAGGCCCGGGCCGCGGCCTCCTGCGGCGCCATCGCCCAGCGCTATGCCAAGTCGTTGAACGACCCGCAACGGGCCGAGCCGCAGCTCGACCTGCTGCAAGTGCTGCTGCAGCTGGTGCTGGTGGCCGAACCGCATGTGGAAGGCGGCGTGTGGCGCGCGGGGCAGGGCTTCATCGCCTATGCCTACCCCACCTACGAAGGCACCAGCGTCAAGCGCGACGTGCCCGAGGCGGAGCAGGCCCACATCGCCGCGCTGTCGCAGGTGGTGGCGCGCCGCCAGCAGGCCGATACCGACGTGGTGCGCGCCTCGCGCGAGGCCTTGATCGTCTCGGCCTGCCCGCTGCAGTCGCCGGGCAAGGACCTGGCCGCCTGGACCATGACCCGCACCTCGCTGGCCACGCTGGACGCTCAGCGCAGCCTGCGCTGGGGCCTGGGCGCGCTGCTGGCCTTCGTGCTGGCCTCGGGCCTGTGGCTGGGCACCATCGTGCTGCGCGGCCGGCGCCACCTGCAGCGGCTGCACGACCAGCTGGCCCAGGCCGATGGCAGCGAAGCGGCCCCGCCCATCAGCCCCACCGGCCTGCGCGAGCTGGACGCGCTGATCAGCGGCCTCAACGGCTACCGCGCCCGCTTCGAGGCCGCCCGCAGCCAGCTGCGCGAGGCCGAGCGCAGCCGCTCGCGCGACCAGCGGCTGGCGGCGCTGGGCCGCATGACCGGCGGCATCGCGCACGAGATCCGCAACCCGATTGCGGCGATGCGGCTGAAGGCCGAGAACGCGCTGGCCGGCCCGCCCGAGCGGCAGCCGCAGGCGCTGCAGCTCATCCTCGATCAGGTGGGCCGGCTCGACGGCCTGGTGCAAAGCCTGCTGGCGGTGGTGCAGCCGCTGAACCTGCAACTGCAGCCGGTGGGGCTGGCCGACTTCGGCCACCAGCGCCTGGCGGCGGCGCAAAGGCAGGCCGACCAGCGCGGCGTCAAGCTGGCGCTGCAAGTGCCTGAAGCTTTGTGCGCGCAGCTCGATGCCAACCACCTGGCCCGCGCCATCGACAACCTGCTGGACAACGCGGTGCGCCATGCGCCGGCCGGCAGCACGGTGGCGCTGACCATCGCCCAGGCGGCCGGCGGCGGGTTGACGCTGACGGTGCGCGACCACGGCCCCGGCGTGCCGCCCGAATTGCAGGGCCAGCTGTTCGAGCCCTTTGCCACCGGCCGGCCCGACGGCACCGGCCTGGGCCTGGCGCTGGCGCGCGAGGTGGCGCTGGCCCATGGTGGCGAGCTGCGGCATGAGGCACCGGCCGATGGCGGTGCCCGCTTCACGATGGAGCTGCCATGGCGCGCCTGCTGATCATCGACGACGACGACGCCTTCCGCGACACGCTGGCCGAGACGCTGGACAGCCTGGGCCACGAGGTGCAGCCCGCCGTCAGCGGGCAGCAGGGGCTGCAGGCCTTGGCGCACGGCCGCTTCGACGCGGTGTTCCTCGACCACCGCATGCCCGGCATGGACGGCCTGCAGACGCTGGAGGCGATGCAGGCGCAGCTGTCGCCCGGCCGCACGCTGCCGCCGGTGATCGTGCTCACCGCCCATGCCAGCGGCCACAACACCATTGCCGCGATGCGGCTGGGCGCGTTCGACCACCTGACCAAGCCCATCGGTCGCGACGCGGTGCAGGAGGTGCTGTCGCGTGCGCTGCGCGAGCAGGCCGATGCGGCCCGGCCCGCGCCCGCGGCCGAAGAAGGCGAGGGCGAGCTCATTGGCGTCAGCGCCCCGATGCGCGAGGTGCACAAGCGCATCGGCCTGGCCGCGGCCAGCGATGCGCCGGTGCTGGTGCTGGGTGAAACCGGCACCGGCAAGGAACAGGTGGCGCGGGCGCTGCACCGCCATTCGGCACGCGCGGGCCGGCCCTTCGTGGCGGTGAACTGCGCCGCCATTCCCAAAGACCTGCTGGAAAGCGAGCTGTTCGGCCATGTGCGCGGCGCCTTCACCGGCGCGGTGGCCGACCGGCCGGGCAGCTTCCGGGCGGCCGATGGCGGCGTGCTGCTGCTCGACGAGATCGGCGACATGGCGCCCGCGGTGCAGGCCAAGATCCTGCGCGTGCTGCAGGAGGGCGAGGTAGTGCCGCTGGGCGCCCACAAGCCGGTGAAGGTGGACGTGCGCGTGGTGGCCGCCACCCACCGCGACCTGGGCGCCGCGGTGCGCGAAGGCCAGTTCCGCGAAGACCTGATGTACCGGCTGGACGTGCTGTCCATCCGCCTGCCGCCGCTGCGCGAGCGGCTGGCCGACATCATCCTGCTGGCCGAGCATTTCCTGCGGCTGGCGGCTGGTGGCCAGCCGCCCAAGCAGCTGTCGGCCACGGCCGCGCAGGCCTTGCTGCGCCATCCCTGGCCGGGCAACGTGCGCGAGCTGCGCAACCTGGCCGAGCGCTGCCAGGCGCTGGTGCGCCATGCCGTCATCGAAGCGGCCGACCTGGGCCTGGCTGCCGGCGGGGCGGGCGACACGGTGTCGGGCGGCCTGCCCGCCGACTGGCTGGCCAGCGACCTGCCCACCGCCACCGAGCGGCTGGAGCGGGCGCTGATTGCCCATGCGCTGGCGCAGGCCCAGGGCAACCGGGCCGAAGCCGCACGCCGCCTGGGCATTCACCGCCAGCTGCTGTACCGCAAGCTGGCGCAGTACGGCCTGGGCGACTAGTCGGACAGCCGCCGGACACCTGTCCGCCAGGTGTCCGCCAAACGGACACCCGCTGTCCGCGGGTCATCCAGCCGGACACTTGTTGTTCTTCGCAAGTCATTGATTTCATTGAGTTTTACGCCTGGCACGCGTCTTGGAATGGAAAGCGCACCCACCAAGGAGCGAATGCCATGACAGCCCATCGATTTGCCAGCTTCCTGACCACCACCGCCGCCGCCGTGCTGCTGACCACCCAGGCTTGGGCGCAGCCCGCAGCGCCCGCCACGCCGGACGCGCCCCCGCCCGTGGCTGCGCCCAGCCAGCCTGGCCCTGTCGGCGGCCCGGCCACTCGCCCCGACCAGCCGCCGCCGTTGGCCGCCCCCGGCGCGCGCCCGCCGCGCCCCGGCGCCCCCGGCCGTGCCGGCATGCCCCCGCCCCCGCCGGTGGTCGAAGCGCAGGCCACCGTCAGCGGCCAGGTGAGCCGCTGGCTGCTCA
>NZ_CAXFDV010000848.1:0-18633 GCF_964001545.1 uncultured Aquincola sp. | reverse complement strand
TTGATGTCCTTCAGGTACGCATGCTCGGGGCCGACGCCGGGGTAGTCCAGGCCGGCCGAGACCGAATGCGTCTCGATGATCTGGCCGTTGGCGTCCTGCAGCAGGTAGGTGCGGTTGCCGTGCAGCACACCGGGCGTGCCGGCCGACAGGCTGGCCGCATGCTTGCCGGTGTCAAGGCCGTGGCCGGCGGCTTCGACGCCGATCAGCCGCGTGCCGGCGTGCGGGATGTAGGGGTAGAAGATGCCCATGGCATTGCTGCCGCCGCCCACGCAGGCGATCACCGCATCGGGTTGGCGCTGCGGGCCCAGCATCTCGGGCATCTGCACCAGGCATTCGTCGCCGATCACGCGCTGGAAGTCGCGCACCATCATCGGGTACGGGTGCGGGCCGGCCACGGTGCCGATGATGTAGAAGGTGTTCTCGACGTTGGTGACCCAGTCGCGCAGCGCTTCATTCAGCGCGTCCTTCAGCGTCTTGCTGCCGCTTTCCACCGGCACCACCTTGGCGCCCAGCAGGTGCATGCGGTAGACGTTGGGCGACTGGCGCTTGACGTCTTCACTGCCCATGTACACCACGCATTCCATGCCGTAACGGGCACAGATGGTGGCGGTGGCCACGCCGTGCTGGCCGGCACCGGTCTCGGCGATCACGCGCGGCTTGCCCATGCGCTTGGCCAGCAGCGCCTGGCCGATGGTGTTGTTCACCTTGTGGGCGCCGGTGTGGTTCAGGTCCTCGCGCTTGAGGTAGATCTGCGCGCCGCCCAGCTCGCGCGACAGGCGCGCGGCGTGGTAGATCGGGCTGGGCCGGCCGACGAAGTGCTTGAGCTCGTACTCGAATTCGCGGCGGAACTCGGGGTCCTTCGAATAGTGGGCGTAGGCCTCTTTCAGCTCGTCGAGCGCGTGGATCAGCGTCTCGGCGACGAAGGTGCCGCCGTAGGGCCCGAAATGCCCTTGGGCATCGGGTTGTGCATAGCTGGTGGTGGTCATGGCAATCAGTGTTCGGAGTGGTGGGCGGCTGCGGCGGCCTGCTGCGCGAGTTGCGCATCGGCCTGCCTGACCGCATCACAGAACCGGCGCATCAGCAGGGCATCCTTGATGCCCTTGCCGACTTCGACGCCGGAGCTCACATCAACGGCCCAGGGCCGGATGCGCAGCACCCCATCGATCACGTTTGCAGGACTCAACCCACCAGACAAAACGACCGGAGCGGGGACGTCGGCGGGAATGAGGGACCAATCGAAAACCTTTCCGCCGCCGCCATAACCGTCGACAAACGCGTCGAGCAGAATGGCCTGGGCTGCCGGGAAACGGGCCGCGAAGTCTAACAAATCGAACCCGGGGCCGATGCGGGCCGCCCGCAGGTAGGGCCTTGCCGGCGCATCGCAGGCTTCTGGCGTCTCGTCGCCATGGAACTGCAGCGTGGCGTTGGGCACCGCGTCGAGCACGCGCGCGATGTGGTCGGCCGAGGCATTGACCAACAGGCACACCGGGGTGACGAAGGCCGGCAGCCGCCGGGCCAGCGCCCGCGCCCGCTCGGGCGTCACGTAGCGCGGGCTGCGCTCGTACGTCACCAGGCCGATGGCGTCGGCGCCGGCCTGCACGGCCGCGTCCACGTCTTCTTCGCGGGTCAACCCGCAGATCTTGATGCGGGTGCGGTTCATTCAGGGCAGCCAGTCTTGGGCCGGCGTGTGGTCAGGGATCTCATGCCGCGCATCGTAGTACGGGCCCACGAAGTAAAGCCCGTCGGCCGGAAAGGTCGGCGCCGCGGCCTGGCGGCTGCGGCCGGCCAGCACCTCGGCCATCCACTGCGGCGGCTTGTGGCCCTGCCCCACCTGCAGCAGGCAGCCCATGATGTTGCGCACCATGTGGTAGACGAAGGCGCTGGCATCGAAATCGAAGCGCCAGTACGCGCCGCGGCGGCTGACCTGCAGGCCGCGCAATGTTTTCACCGGCGACAGCGCCTGGCAGTCGGCCGCCCGAAAGCTGCTGAAGTCGTGCTCGCCGATCAGGTGGGCCGCGGCGGCCTGCATCGCCTCGCCGTCCAGCGGGCGGAACACCCAGCCGCACTGGCCGACTTCGATCGCCGGCCGCACCGGCGACTCCAGCAGCACATAGCGGTAGCGTCGGCCGCGGGCGCTGGCGCGGGCATGGAAGTCGTCGCCCACCGGGCGGCACCACTGCACCGCGATGTCGGACGGCAGGTAGCGGTTGGTGCCGCGCACCCAGGAAAACGGTTCGCGCGCCACCGGCGCGTCCAGGTGCACCACCTGGTTGAGGCCATGCACGCCGGCATCGGTGCGGCCGGCGCACAGGGTATGCACCGGCTGCGCGGCAAAACTGCTCAGCGCCTGCTCCAGGTGGTCTTGCACCGTGCGGCCGTCGGGCTGGCTTTGCCAGCCACGGTAGCCGGTGCCGCGGTAGGCCACGCCGAGCGCGATGCGGCGCCCGGCGGTCGGCGTGTCACTCAAGGCTGTCGAGCAGCTGCTGCGCGCGCGCCTTCAGCGGGCCGCCGGCCTTGGCCACCACTTCTTCCAGCAGGTCGCGGGCGCCTTCCACATCGCCGATCTGGCGGAACTCGTCGGCCAGCTCGAACTTGCGCTGCAGCGGGTCGTCCGCGCCTTCACGCAGGTCGGCGGCGGCGGTGTCGGGGCCGGCGCTGCCGAAGTCGTCCAGGCTGTCGAGGTCGAACTCCAGGTCGGCCGGCATGGTGTTGCGGCGGTCGAGCTGCGGTGCCGGCTCGGGCGGCAGGTCGAGGTCCAGCGACATCGAGTCCAGGTCCAGATCCATCGGCGCGGTGTTCTGCGCCGACGAAGACGGCGGCTGCGCAAATTCCGACGGCGGCGCCGTCATCGGCAGGTCGAAGTCCAGGCTGTTGTCGTCGCGGCCGGAAGAAGGCACCAGGCCGATCGGGCGCGTGGCCTCCATCGACAGCGGCGTCAGGTCGCCCGGCTGCGTGGGCTGATCCAGGTCGAGGTCGAGTTCCAGCGAGCTGATCGGCGGGAGGTCGGCGTCGAAGCTGGGGCTGGTGGTGGCAAAGCCCATGGCCGGCAGCACCGACTGCGGCATGGTGCTGGCGCCCAACGGCTCGTTCATCGTGCTGCCACCGGCCTGCGCCGGCGAAGGCGAGCCGCCCGGCTGGTACAGCGGGTTCTCGGGGTCAATCTGCAGGCCCAGCTGCTGGGCCTTGTCCCAGTCCTCGCCCTCGCCGCGCGTCATCGCGTACAGCTGGGTGGCCAGCAGCTCGTAGCCCTTGGTGTCGCGCCGCTTGGCGTACACCTCGAGCAGCTTGCTGCGCACCGCCAGGCGGCCCGGGTCGCTGCGCATCGCCTCCTTCAGGATTTCTTCGGCCTGCAGGTCGCGGCCATAGGCCAGGTACACGTCGGCTTCGGCCACCGGGTCCACGTCGCCGATGGCGTCGAGCTGGCTGAGCGAATAGTTCATCGACGACGACGAATGGCCGGTGGCCTCGCGGGTGTCGATGCGCTGGCCGCCGGTGGCGCCGAAGAAAGAGTCGGGCTGCAGCCGGCTTTCCAGGAACGAGGTCTCGCCGCTGTCGGCCTGCTTCTTCTGCCGCCAGCGGTAGTAGCCCAGGCCACCCAGCAGCAGCAGGATCAGCGCGCCGCCGGGCAGCAGCAGCGGGTTGTCGGCCAGCAGGCTGGGCTGCTCCACCGGCTGCGGCGTGACCACCGGCGGCACCGAGGCCGGGCGGGCAGGCGCGGACGCCGAGGGCGAGGTGCCCGCCACCGCGGAGCCGGAGGCCAGCGGCGCCGATGCGGCGGCCGCCATCGGCATGCCGCCGGCAGCCGAGGCGCCGGCCGACGGGGCAGCGCCCGCGGTGGCGCCGCTCCCTGCCACGACGGCAGAGCCGGCCGGGCTGGCGGCACCGGCCTGGACGCCTGCCCCGGCCGCGCCTTGAGCGGCCGGGTTGGCGCCTGCGTTGCCAGCGGCACTGGCAGCAGCCGCCCCCGGCATCGAGGCGCTGGCGCCGCCGGCCGCGCCAGGCAGCGCTGCGCCGCCGGTGGCGCCGGCCTGCAGGCGCTTCAAATCTTCCACGTTGCGCGCCAGCTCGGCCGCGCGGGCGGCGTCGTCGCGGCGCTGGGCTTCACCCGAGGCACGCGCTTCCGGCGCCGAAGCCTGCACCGAGCCTTGCGACAGCTTCAGCCGGTCCGGCGTAGCGGCAGCGGCCTGCTTGCGGTCGTCCACCTGGGCCTGCACCTGGCCACGCGCCTGGCGCGCCGGCTCGTCGGGCTGCACGGCAGGCGCCACGCCGGCCAGGCGCTGGCGGTAGGCGCCGAAGTCGGCACTTTGGGCCTGGATGACCTGGCGCGCTTCGCCACTGCTGGTCTGGCGCACCTGATCGGCCGAAGGCACCGCCAGCGTGGCGCCGGCACGCAGCCGGTTCATGTTGCCGTCGATGAACGCCTGGGGGTTGCTGCGGTACAGCGCCACCAGCATCTGGTCGAGCGACACGCCGGCATGCTGCGTGTTGGTGGCGATGCGGTAGAGCGTTTCGCCCGGGCGCACGGTGTAGGCCTCGCCCGCGGCAGCAGAAGCCTGCTGCGGTGCGCGCGGCGGTGGCGTGGCCGGGCGCTGGGCCGCGGCGGGCGCCGGTGCCTGCGGTGCGGGCGGCAGAGGGGCCGGCGTGGCGGGCACGGCCGGCGCAGGCGCCTGCCCTGCCGGCGCAGCGCCCTGCGCCGGGGCCGTGTTTTGCGCCACCGGCGACGGTGCCGGTGCCGGGCGCGGGCTGGCGGCGCGCGGCGTGGGTTGCGGCAGCGGCGCCGGCGCGATGGAAGGCGGCACCGGCGCGGCGGCCACCGCCGGCGGCGGCGGCACGCGGCCCGGCGGGTCGAACAGCATCGTGTACTCGCGCACCAGGCGGCCGCTGGACCAGCCGATGTCGAGGATCACGTCGACGAAAGGCTCCTGCACCGCGCGGTCGCTGGTCAGCCGCACGTAGGGCCGGCCGTCGGGGCGGCGCTGCAGCTGCACGCTGGTGCCCGGCAGCACCGGGTTGTAGTCGACGCCAGCGGCGCGGTAGGCCTCGGGCGAGGCCACGCGCAGGCGCAGCGTGGCGGCTTCTTCCGGCGAGATGCTGGTGACGTCTATCTCGGCACGCAGCGCTTCACCGAGCGCGGACTGCACCGTCACCCGGCCCAGGCCCAGTGCCCAGCTGGCCGGCGCCACCGCGCACAGCAGCGCGGCCACGGCGACGGCCGACAAGGCGGGGCCGTGCGCCGTCAAAGAGCGTTTCTTCAAGATGTCTCCCGGGTGCGCTCGGCGGACCACGCACCCGCAGGTCCGGCGCCAACAACGCGTTCTGGATGGGGGCGCCGGGATGTCCGCGGCAGCCTGAAAACCGTCGATTTCACAGTATCAGCAAGCATATAGCCTAGTCAGCTCATGCAAGTTCTGATGTGTGCGGTCGACGGTGGTCAGCTTCAGGCTTCCAGCAGGATGCGCAGCATGCGGCGCAGCGGCTCGGCCGCGCCCCACAGCAGCTGGTCGCCGATGGTGAAGGCACCCACGTACTCGGGGCCCATCGCCATCTTGCGCAGGCGGCCAACCGGGATGGTCAGCGTGCCGGTGGTGGCCACCGGCGTCAGGTCGCGCAGCGTGGCTTCGCGGGTGTTGGGAACGAGCTTGACCCATGGGTTGTCATTGGCGATCAGGCTTTCAAGATCGGCCAGCGGCACGTCCTTCTTGAGCTTGAAAGTGAGCGCTTGACTATGGCAGCGCATGGCGCCGATGCGCACGCAGAAGCCATCGACCGGCGTTGCGGGGCTGCCGAAGCCTTCGCCCTGGCCGAGGATCTTGTTGGTCTCGGCCATGCCCTTCCACTCTTCCTTGGACATGCCGTTGCCCAGGTCCTTGTCGATCCAGGGGATCAACGAGCCACCCAGCGGCACGCCGAAGTGCTGCGTCTCGTCGGCCGACAGGCTGCGCTGCTGCGCCAGCAGCTGGCGGTCGATCTCGAGGATGGCGCTCTTGGGGTCGTCCAGCAGCGGGCGTACCGCGGCGTTCAGGGTGCCGAACTGGGTGAGCAGCTCGCGCATGTGCTGCGCGCCGCCGCCCGAAGCCGCCTGGTAGGTCTGGGTGCTCATCCACTCGACCAGGCCGGCCTTGTACAGCGCGCCCACGCCCATCAGCATGCAGCTGACGGTGCAGTTGCCGCCGATCCAGTTGCGGCCGCCCTTGGCCAGCGCGTTCTTGATCACCGGCAGGTTGACCGGGTCGAGCACGATGACGGCGTCATCGGCCATGCGCAGCGAGGAGGCGGCGTCGATCCAGTGGCCGTTCCAGCCAGCGGCGCGCAGCTTGGGATACACCTCGGTGGTGTAGTCGCCGCCCTGGGCCGTGAGGATGATGTCGCAGCGCTTGAGCGCCTCGATGTCGTAGGCGTCGTGCAGCCTGGTTTCGTTCTTCGCCATCGCGGGGGCGGCGCCGCCCGCGTTGCTGGTGCTGAAGAACACCGGCTCGATGTGGTCGAAGTCGCCTTCGGCCACCATGCGGTCCATCAGCACGGAGCCGACCATGCCGCGCCAACCAACCAGACCTGTGAGTGCCATTTCAGTTCGCCCTTTCGTGTTGAGAAACCTGGTGTCCCGGCTCGCTTCGCCGGGATCCAGGGTTGGGGCGAGACGAACCGGAGCTTGCTAGCTCTTGGTAATGCCCTTGGTGGTCTTGATCGCTTCGACCACGGCGTCGCCCATCTCGCGGGTGCCCACCTTCTTCGTGCCTTCGCTCCAGATGTCCGGCGTGCGCAACCCTGCGGACAGCACAGCGCTGACGGCCGACTCGATCCGGTCGGCGGCCTGGGGCTGGTTGAGGGAGAAGCGGAGCATCATGGCGGCAGACAAGATTGTAGCCAGCGGGTTGGCGATGCCCTTGCCCGCGATGTCCGGCGCGCTGCCATGGCTGGGCTCGTACAGGCCATTGTTGTTTTTGTCCAACGAAGCCGAGGGCAGCATGCCGATGGAGCCGGTGAGCATGGCCGCCGCGTCGGACAGGATGTCGCCGAACATGTTGCCGGTGACGATGACGTCGAACTTCTTCGGCGCCTTCACCAGCTGCATGGCCGCGTTGTCCACGTACATGTGGTCCAGCTGCACGTCGGGGTAGTCGGCATGCACCTCGGTGACCACGTCCTTCCAGAACTGGAAGGTTTCCAGCACGTTGGCCTTGTCGACGCTGGTGACGCGGCCGCCGCGCTTGCGCGCCGCCTGGAAGGCGACGTGCGCGATGCGCTCGATCTCCGGCCGGCTGTAGCGCATGGTGTCGAAGGCTTCTTCGGTGCCGGGGAAGTGCCCGTCCACCGCGGTGCGGCGGCCCCGCGGCTGGCCGAAGTAGATGTCGCCGGTGAGCTCACGGATGATGAGGATGTCCAGGCCGGCCACCAGCTCGGGCTTCAGGCTGGAGGCATGCGTCAGCTGCTCGTAGCAAATGGCCGGGCGGAAGTTGGCGAACAGGCCCAGGTGCTTGCGCAGCCCCAGGATGGCCTGCTCGGGCCGCAGTGGGCGGTCGAGCTTGTCGTACTTCCAGTCGCCGACGGCGCCGAACAGCACCGCGTCGGCGGCCTTGGCCAGGTTGAGCGTGGCCTCGGGCAGCGGATGGCCGGCGGCCTCGTAGGCCGCGCCGCCCACGGGGGCGCTTTCCAGCTCGAAGTTCAGGTCGAGCACGTTGAGCACCTTGACCGCCTCGTCGACGATCTCGGGGCCGATGCCGTCACCCGGCAGCACTGCAATCTTCATGGCGTGGGTTCTTTCGGTCGGGTTTACAGCGTGCGGGCCAGCCAGGGCTTGCGCAGCAGCCGCTCGGCCTCGTAGGCGCGGATCTTGTCGGCATGGCGCAGCGTCAGGCCGATGTCGTCGAAGCCGTTGGTCAGGCAGTACTTGCGGAAGGGCTCGATGTCGAAGGCCAGCTCGCTGCCGTCGGGCTTGACCACCACCTGGCGCGGCAGGTCGACGGTCAGGCGGTAGCCGACGAAGGCGGCCACTTCATCGAACAGCTGCGCCACCTGCGACTCGGGCAGGCGGATCGGCAGCACGCCGTTCTTGAAGCAGTTGTTGAAGAAGATGTCGGCGAAGCTGGGCGCGATGAGCGCACGGAAGCCGTACTGCTCCAGCGCCCAGGGCGCGTGCTCACGGCTGGAGCCGCAGCCGAAGTTCTGCCGCGCCAGCAGCACCGAGGCACCCTGGTAGCGCGGCTGGTTGAGCACGAAGTCGGGGTTGGGCTTGCGGCTGGCCGGGTCCTGGCCGGGCTCGCCGTGGTCCAGGTAACGCCATTCGTCGAACAGGTTGGGGCCGAAGCCGGTGCGCTTGATCGACTTCAGAAACTGCTTGGGAATGATCGCGTCGGTGTCGACGTTCTCGCGGTCCATCGGGGCGACGAGCCCCTGGTGCACGGTAAAAGCTTGCATGGTGATCCTTGTTGCGACGGGCGGCTGTTGACCCAGCGACCGCCGCGGAACTGGCTTGGCCAGGCCGCTGGCGGTGCCCCCTTGAGGGGGCGGCCGTCAGGCCGTAGGGGGGTGGGCTTGTCCTATGCGATGCGGCGCACGTCCACGAAGTGACCTTCCAACGCTGCGGCCGCGGCCATCGCGGGGCTGACGAGGTGGGTGCGGCCGCCGGCGCCCTGGCGGCCTTCGAAGTTGCGGTTGCTGGTGGAAGCACAGCGCTCGCCGGGCTCCAGCCGGTCGGCATTCATCGCCAGGCACATGCTGCAGCCGGGCTCGCGCCACTCGAAGCCGGCGGCCTTGAACACCTGGTCCAGGCCTTCCTTCTCGGCCTGCGCCTTCACCAGGCCCGAGCCGGGCACCACCATCGCCAGCTTGACGTTGGCCGCCACACGGCCACCCAGGCGGCGCACCACGGCGGCGGCTTCGCGCATGTCCTCGATGCGCGAGTTGGTGCACGAGCCGATGAACACCTTGTCGATGCGGATGTCGGTGATGGCCTGGTTGGGCTGCAGCGCCATGTACTGCAGCGCACGCTCCATCGCGCCGCGCTTGTTGGCGTCCTTCTCACGGTCGGGGTCGGGCACGCGGTCTTCGATGGACAGCACCATCTCGGGCGAGGTGCCCCAGGTGACCTGCGGGCGGATGGCCGCGGCATCCAGCTCCACGACCGCGTCCCAGTGGGCATCGGCGTCGGAGTGCAGCGTGCGCCAGTAGGCCACGGCCTGGTCCCATTCCACGCCTGCGGCCGGGGCCAGCGGGCGGTGCTTGACGTAGGCCAGCGTGGTCTCGTCCACCGCCACCAGGCCGGCACGGGCGCCGGCTTCGATGGCCATGTTGCACACCGTCATGCGGCCTTCCATGCTCAGCGCACGGATGGCGGAGCCGGCGAACTCGATGGTGTAGCCGGTGCCGCCGGCGGTGCCGATCCTGCCGATGATGGCCAGCACGATGTCCTTGGCGCCGCAGCCGGCTGGCAGCTTGCCTTCCACCTTCACCAGCATGTTCTTGGCCTTCTTGGCCAGCAGCGTTTGCGTGGCCAGCACATGCTCCACCTCGCTGGTGCCGATGCCGTGCGCCAGCGCGCCGAAGGCGCCGTGGGTGGAGGTGTGCGAGTCGCCGCAGACCACCGTCATGCCGGGCAGCGTGGCGCCCTGCTCCGGGCCGATGACGTGCACGATGCCCTGGCGCAGGTCGTTCATCTTGAACTGCGTGATGCCGAAGCGGTCGCAGTTGCTGTCCAGCGTGTCCACCTGCAGCCGCGACACCGGGTCGGCGATGCCGCCCGAGCGGTCGGTGGTGGGCACGTTGTGGTCGCTCACCGCCAGGTTGGCCGAGATGCGCCAGGCCTTGCGGTGGGCGATGTCCAGGCCCTCAAAGGCCTGCGGGCTGGTCACCTCGTGCAGCAGGTGGCGGTCGATGTACAGCACCGCGGTGCCGTCTTCTTCGGCGTGGACGACGTGTTCGTCCCAGATCTTGTCGTAAAGCGTGCGGCCGGTCATGGTGGCTACTCCAGGCAGGTAATCAGGACAGGGAAAGGGAAGCTGCGGGCGCCGCCTCGGCGGGCACGCCCAGCGCATCGATGAAGCGCTGCACCGCGGTGGGCAGCACGGGTTGGTCGCGCACCGCCAGCCGGTACTGGCGACAGGCCCAGGGTTCGGTGAAACCCAGCACCTTGAGGTCGAAGAGGCGCTGCAGACGGTCGGCCACGCCGGCGGGCAGCAGGGCCACGCCCAGGCCGGCCTCCACCAGCTGGGCCACGGCGTCGAAGCCGCGCACCTGCACCCGCACGTTCAGCACGCGGCCCGAGCGCTGGGCATGCTCCAGCATGGTCTGGTGCAGCGAACTGCCGATGGGCAGGCCGACGATCTCATGGTCGAGCAGCGCGTCGAAATCGACCGACTTGCGGCGCGCCAGCGCATGGCCGCGCGGCACCACGGCGCGCAGCAGCGCCTCGCGGTAGGCATGGGTGCGCAGGCCCTCTTCCAGGTGCTGCGGCGGCACGTACACACCCACGTCGGCGCGGCCGTCGGCCACCGCGGCCAGCACCTGGGCGCTGCCCAGGTCTTCCAGGCTGATGCGGATGCCGGGATGCGCCTGCGAAAAGGCCGCCAGGTCGGCCGGCAGCGACTCGGCGATGGCGCCGGCATTGGCCGCGATGCGCAGGTGGCCGCGGATGCCGCGCGAGAACTCCATCACCTCGCTCTCCAGCGCATGCAGCGAGGCATGGAGGCTGCGGATGTGGCGCACCAGCGCGTGGCCGGCCTCGGTCAGTTCCACACCGCGGGCGCGGCGGTCGAACAGCTTCACGCCCAGCCGCGTCTCGACATCGGACAGCCGCCGGCTGGCCGCGGCCAGGGCCAGGTGCTCCCGCTGGGCGCCAGCGGTGATGCTGCGGGTTTCAGCGATGGCCAGCACGAGGTTCAGCGTGACGAGGTCGAAGCGCATGGGCGGCGGCGGCGCGCGGTCAGGTGGTGCGCGCGGCTATTCGGGCGTGATGCCGGCGCTGGTCACGGCCTTGGCCCACTTCACCGTTTCCTTGGCGGCGAACAGGCCCAGGTCGGCCGGGCTGCTCGGCGTGAGCCGGAAGCCCGACACCGCCAGCTTGGACTGCACGCCGGCATCGGTCAAGGCGGCGCGCACCCACTGGTTCATCTGATTCACCTGGGCCGGCGCGGTGCCGGCGGGCGCGTACATCGCGAACCAGGCGGTCATCTCGAACGCGGGCACCACGGTGGACATCGGCGGCACGCCGGGCAGCATCGGATGCTCGGCGGCCGAGGTGACGGCCAGCGCGCGCAGCTTGCCGGCCTTGATCTGCGGCACCGCCGAGGCCAGGTCGGCGAACACCAGCTGGATCTGCCCGCCGATGGCATCGGTCATGGCCGGCTGCACCCCCTTGTAGGGCACGTGCACCATCTTGAGCTGGTTGGCCGAGACCAGCGCATGGCCGGGCACCAGGCTGCCGCTGGAGCCCGAGCCCCAGGCCAGCTTGTCGGGGTTGGCGCGCACATGGCTGATGAACCTGGGCGCCGTGTCAGCCGGCACCGTCGGGTTGATCAGCAGCACGAACGGGATTTCGCCCAGGCGCGACACCGGGGTGAAGTCCTTGATCGGGTCGTAGGGCAGCTTGCGGTACAGCGAGGCATTGGCCGCATGCGTGGTGCTGGTGGCGATCAAGAACGTGTGGCCATCGGGCGCGGCCTTGGCGGCCTGCGCAGTGCCGATGGAGCCGTTGGCGCCCGGGCGGTTTTCCACCACCACCGGCTGGCCGGCGGCTTGCGCGATGCGCTCGCCCATCACGCGGGCGAGCTGATCGGTGGCACTGCCGGCTGGAAACGGCACCACGAAGGTGATGGCGCGCTGCGGGTAGGCCGGCGGCGCGGCAGGGGCCAGTGCCGGCCAGGCCCCAGCAGCCAGGCTCGCCGCCAGCAGACACAGGCTGCGGCGGCGCCGGGCCACGGGCATCGAGGGCAGGAACATCTTGCAGTCTTCGCGCATGGCGCCAGCATAGACCGCCGGCGAAGGGGCGGCGTGCGAGATTGGACGACCAAGCCTTCGCGCGGCGCGAAGGCTGCACCACGAAAAACGCCCCGGAGGACCGGGGCGTTGGCGTGGTGCGAAGAACGATCAGCGCTGGCCGATGGGCTTCACGTCGCGGGCGGTGGCGCCCGAGAACAGCTGGCGCGGACGGCCGATCTTGTACTCGGGGTCGCCGATCATCTCGTTCAGCTGGGCGATCCAACCGACGGTGCGGGCCAGCGCGAAGATGGCGGTGAACAGGCTGACCGGGATGCCGATCGCGCGCTGCACGATGCCCGAGTAGAAGTCGACGTTCGGGTACAGCTTGCGCGACACGAAGTAGTCGTCTTCCAGCGCGATCTTTTCCAGCGACATGGCCAGCTTGAACAGCGGGTCGTCGTGCAGGCCCAGCGCGTCCAGCACCTCGTGGCAGGTCTCGCGCATCAGCTTGGCGCGCGGGTCGTAGTTCTTGTAGACCCGGTGACCGAAGCCCATCAGCTTGACGCTGCTGTTCTTGTCCTTGACCTGCTTGATGAACTCGCCGATCTTTTCGGCGCCGCCCTGGCGCTGGATGTCCTCCAGCATGTTCAGCGCGGCTTCGTTGGCGCCGCCGTGCGCCGGGCCCCACAGGCAGGCCACGCCCGCCGCGATGGCCGCGAACGGGTTGGTGCCCGACGAGCCGCACAGCCGCACCGTGGAGGTGGAGGCGTTCTGCTCGTGGTCGGCGTGCAGGATGAAGATGCGGTCCATCGCGCGCACCAGCACCTCGTTCGGCACGTACTCTTCGCACGGCGTGGCGAACATCATGCGCATGAAGTTCGCGGTGTACGACAGGTCGTTCTTCGGGTAGATGTACGGCTGGCCGATGCCGTACTTGTAGGCCATGGCCACCAGCGTCGGCATCTTCGCGATCAGGCGGATGGCCGAGATCTCGCGGTGCTGCGGGTTCGTGATGTCGGTGCTGTCGTGATAGAAGGCCGACAGACCGCCCACCAGACCGGTCATCACCGCCATCGGGTGCGCATCACGGCGGAAGCCGCGCAGGAAGAACTGCATCTGCTCGTTGACCATCGTGTGATTGGTCACCGTCTTGACGAAGTCGGTCTTCTGCGTTTCGTTGGGCAGCTCGCCGTTGAGCAGCAGATAGCAGGTCTCGAGGAAGTCGCACTGGGTGGCGAGCTGCTCGATGGGGTAGCCGCGGTACAGCAGTTCGCCCTTGTCACCGTCGATGTAGGTGATGGTGGAGTTGCACGAAGCCGTCGACAGGAAGCCGGGGTCGTAGGTGAACTTGCCGGTCTGCGCGTACAGCTTGCGGATGTCGATGACGTCCGGGCCCACCGTGCCCTTGTAGATGGGCAGGTCCATGCTGGGGCTGCCGTCAGTGAACGACAGGGTGGCTTTCACGTCGGATGGGGTCATCTCACTTCCCTTTCTGGAGGATGGTTCCGGGGGTTCTCATCATCCCGAGCAGCTGATGGACTTCTGGACGGTCCATCTCGCCACTCGGTTCTGTACGCATCAACATCAGATCCAGCAGATCGTTGTCCGACAGATCCATCAATGCCAGCAAGGCCTGGGCCTGCGATTCGGTCAGATGATGCTCATGGCGCTGGAAGAAGCGCTCGATGAACAGGTCGTTCTCGAGCAGCCCGCGGCGGCACCGCCACTTCAGGCGATTGATCGCACCAGCATCCAGCAAAGTTTCCATCATCACCCTTGCTCAGGCCTGACCTTGTGGCATCGAGCGCGCCCTCAAACGGCGCGACGAACCATCAGTTCCTTGATCTTGCCGATCGCCTTCGTCGGGTTCAGTCCCTTGGGGCAGACGTCGACGCAGTTCATGATCGTGTGGCAACGGAACAGGCGGTACGGGTCCTCGAGGTTGTCGAGGCGCTCGGCCGTGCCCTGGTCGCGGCTGTCCGCGATGAAGCGGTAGGCCTGCAGCAGCCCGGCGGGGCCGACGAACTTGTCGGGGTTCCACCAGAAGCTGGGGCAGCTGGTCGAGCAGCTGGCGCACAGGATGCACTCGTACAGGCCGTTCAGCTCGTCGCGCTCCTCGGGCGACTGCAGGCGCTCCTTGTCGGGCGGCGGCGTGTCGTTGATGAGGTAAGGCGTGATCGAGTTGTACTGCTTGAAGAACTGCGTCATGTCCACGATCAGGTCGCGGATCACGGGCAGGCCGGGCAGCGGCTTCAGCACGATCGGGTCCTTGAGCGTGCGCATGTTGGTCAGGCACGCCAGGCCGTTCTTGCCGTTGATGTTCATCGCGTCGGAGCCGCACACGCCTTCACGGCACGAACGCCGGAAGGAGATGGTCGGGTCCTGCGCCTTGAGCTTGTTCAGGGCGTCGAGCAGCATGCGCTCGTGGCCGTCGAGTTCGATCTCGACGACCTGCATGTAGGGCTTGGCGTCCTTGTCGGGGTCGTAGCGGTAGATGTGGAAGGTGCGCTTCGTCATGGCTGGGTAATCCTTGCAGAGCCTTGCAGAGCCGGTTCGGGGGCCTGGATCAGAACGTGCGGACCTTGGGCGGCACCGATTCGACGGTCAGCGGCTTCAGGTTGACGGGCTTGTATTCGAGCCGGTTGTCTTCGCTGAAGAACAGCGTGTGCTTCATCCATTCGGCGTCGTTGCGGCCGAGCGGGAACTGCGGGTCGTCCGCCGGACGCTCGTAGTCCTCGACCGTGTGGGCGCCACGGCATTCGGTGCGGGCCGCCGCCGAGATCATCGTCGCCTTCGCGGCTTCGATCAGGTTCTCGACTTCCAAGGCCTCGACGCGGGCAGTGTTGAAGACCTTGGACTTGTCCTTCAGGCCGATGTTGGGCACGCGCTGGGCCACTTCGAGGATCTTGCGCACGCCTTCGTCCATCGACGCCTGGGTGCGGAACACCGCCGCATGCTGCTGCATGACCGAGCGGATCTCGTTGGCCACGTCCTGCGCGTATTCGCCGCTGGTGCTGCTGTCCAGGCGGGCGACGCGTTCCAGCGTGCGGTCCACGGCGTCGGCCGGCAGCGGCTTGTGGTTCTTGTTCTTGTTGTTGAACTCGACGATGTGGTTGCCCGCGGCGCGGCCGAACACCACCAGGTCGAGCAGCGAGTTGGTGCCCAGGCGGTTGGCGCCGTGCACCGACACGCAGGAGCATTCGCCCACCGCGTACAGGCCGTTGACGATGGCGTTGGGGATCTGCCCGTTGGGCGTGACCACCTGGCCGTGGATGTTCGTCGGGATGCCACCCATCTGGTAGTGGATGGTGGGCACCACCGGGATCGGTTCCTTGGTGATGTCGACGTTGGCGAAGTTGTGGCCGATCTCGAACACAGAAGGCAGGCGCTTCATGATGGTGTCGGCGCCCAGGTGGGTCATGTCCAGCACCACGTAGTCCTTGTTGGGACCACAGCCACGGCCTTGCTTGATCTCCTGGTCCATGCAGCGCGAGACGAAGTCGCGCGGTGCCAGGTCCTTCAGCGTGGGCGCATAGCGCTCCATGAAGCGCTCGCCATCGCTGTTGCGCAGGATGGCGCCTTCACCGCGGCAGCCTTCGGTCAGCAGCACGCCCGCGCCGGCCACGCCGGTGGGGTGGAACTGCCAGAACTCCATGTCCTGCAGCGGGATGCCGGCACGTGCGGCCATGCCCAGACCGTCGCCGGTGTTGATGAAGGCGTTGGTGCTGGCCGCGAAGATGCGGCCCGCGCCGCCGGTGGCCAGCAGCGTGGTCTTGGCTTCCAGGATGTGGATGTCGCCGGTTTCCATCTCCAGCGCGGTCACGCCCACCACGTCGCCTTCAGCGTCGCGGATCAGGTCCAGCGCCATCCATTCGACGAAGAAGTTGGTGCGGGCCTTGACGTTCTGCTGGTAGAGCGTGTGAAGCATCGCGTGGCCGGTGCGGTCGGCCGCGGCGCAGGCGCGCTGCACCGGCTTTTCGCCGTAGTTGGCGGTGTGGCCGCCGAACGGGCGCTGGTAGATGGTGCCGTCGGGGTTGCGGTCGAACGGCATGCCGAAGTGTTCGAGCTCGTACACCACCTTGGGCGCTTCACGGCACATGAACTCGATGGCGTCCTGGTCGCCCAGCCAGTCGGAGCCCTTGATGGTGTCGTAGAAGTGGTAGTGCCAGTTGTCCTCGCTCATGTTGCCCAGCGAGGCACCGATGCCGCCCTGCGCCGCCACGGTGTGCGAGCGGGTGGGAAACACCTTGCTGAGCACGGCCACGTTGAGGCCGGCGCGGGACAGCTGCAGCGAGGCGCGCATGCCGGAACCACCGGCGCCGACGATGACGACGTCGAACTTGCGGCGCGGAAGGGAAGAAGCGTTGACGGCCATTTCTTAAAGTCTCCAGAGCACTTGCACTGCCCAGCCGGCGCAGCCGACGAGCCACGCGATCGTTGCCACCTGCAGGCCCAGGCGCAGACCGACCGGCTTCACGTAGTCCATCCACACGTCGCGGATGCCGACCCACACGTGATAAAGCAGGGCGATGATGACGACAAACGTAAGCACCTTCATCCACTGGTGGGAAAAGATGCCGGACCAGCGGTCGTAGTTGAGTTCGCCGGGCAGGAGCACCTGCACCAGCAGCACGAGGGTGAACAGGGCCATCAGGACCGCAGTGACGCGCTGGCTGAGCCAGTCGCGCAGGCCGTAGTGCGCGCCTACGACGATGCGCTTGGAACCGTAGTTGGTGGACATCGTGAGCTGAATCTTCTTGTGGAACGGGGATCAGTACAGGCCGAAGAGCTTGGCGCCCAGCAGCACGGTGAGGATGCTGCTGGCAACCAGCGTGAACACGGCCGAGTGGTGGCCGGCGCCCTTGGTGACCGCGTGGGTGGCATCCATCCACAGGTGGCGCACGCCGGCGATGAAGTGGAGCAGGTAGGCCCAGATCAGCGCCAGCGACACCAGCTTGAGGAACCAGCCGGGCACGAAGCCGATGCCGGCCCGGAACGCGCTGGCAAAGCCGTCGTACGAGATCTCGGAGGTGACGCTGGCGTCGAACATCCAGATCACGAACGGCAACAACAGAAACATGATCACGCCGCTGATGCGGTGAAGAATCGACACGATGCCGGCGGGCGGCAAGCGGTACTTCACGATCTGCGTGACGTGGATGTTCCGGTAGACGGGACGGGTTTTCAGGGTGTCTGCCATATGCATCCTTGGGCCGGCGGGGAGGGTTGTAATCGCAGTGAAACCGCGGGAGTTTATTGCAACGCAGCAGGGCGCAGGCACGGGTAGCCACACGCCCAACTGCCTTCGTCAACTGAGTTCGTTTCTGTAGAAGTGGGTGGTGGTGTCGTAGAGGCCGCGGCGCCACTCCACCGGCTTGTTGCCGTAGGTGTAGGACAGCCGTTCGACCGACAGCAGCGGCGTGCCCGCGGGCACTTCCAGCAGCTCGGCGGAGGCGCCGCTGGCGGCCACCGCACGGATCTTTTCCTCGGCGCGGATCATGCGCACGCCGAACTCGCTTTCGAAAAGCCGGTACAGCGGCGCACGCAGCTCCGACAGCCGCTCGGCCGTCAGGCCCTTGAACTGCGCACCCGCCAGCCAGATGTCGTCCAGCACCACCGGCCGCTCACGGAAGTACAGCAGGCGCCGCACCTGCAGCACCGGCTCGCCGCTGCGCAGCTCCAGCGCCTTGGCCACGTCGGCCGGCGCCCGCAGGCGGCGGCAGTCCAGGAAGCGGCGCGGCATGTTGCCGGCCTCGCCTTCATCGGGAATCAGCCGCAGGAAGCGGAACTGCACCTTCTCTTCGGCATGGGTGGCCACGAAGGTGCCCTTGCCCTGGCGGCGCACCAGCAGGTTCTCGGTGGCCAGCTCGTCGATGGCCTTGCGCACCGTGCCCTGGCTGACCTTGAAACGCGCGGCCAGCTCGGTCTCGCTGGGAATGGGCTCGCCCGGCTTCCATTCGCCGCCTTGCAGGCTCTGGGTGATCAGCGCCTTGATCTGCTGGTACAGGGGGCTGAAAGACGGCGCCATGGCGGCAGGGCCGCTGGTCGGCTCGGGCGATGGCAGCGCGGAAGACATCCTTCCATTCCATCACAGAACCGATGTCTTACATAAGACATAAGATCTTCGACCGCATCGTCAATCGCCCTGACGGGGGCTAAACTCGTGGGCTGGTCGGACCTTAGCGCCCTCACCCTCTCCTTTTTCCTTCCCCATCAGGAGTTCTCCATGAGCAAGTCGCCCGTTCGCGTGGCCGTCACCGGCGCCGCCGGTCAAATCGGTTATGCCCTGCTGTTCCGCATCGCCTCCGGCGAAATGCTGGGCAAGGACCAGCCGGTCATCCTGCAACTGCTCGAGATCCCCGACGAGAAGGCCCAGAACGCGCTCAAGGGCGTGATCATGGAACTGGACGACTGCGCCTTCCCGCTGGTGGCCGGCATCGTCGCCACGGGCGATCCGGAAGTGGCCTTCAAGGACGCCGACTACGCCCTGCTGGTGGGCGCCCGCCCGCGCGGCCCCGGCATGGAACGCAAGGACCTGCTGTCGGCCAACGCCCAGATCTTCACCGCGCAGGGCAAGGCGCTGAACAAGGTGGCTTCGCGCAACGTCAAGGTGCTGGTGGTGGGCAACCCGGCCAACACCAACGCCTACATCGCGATGAAGTCGGCCCCCGACCTGCCGGCCAAGAACTTCACCGCCATGCTGCGCCTGGACCACAACCG